>CAMBHX010000161.1 GCA_945867285.1 Sulfuricurvum sp. IAE1 | reverse complement strand
GCAAACATGGGATTACTTGTTGAGAATATGAAACAATATACCCAAGAAAAACACAATGTCTCACCACAAGAAGTGCAGGAGTTGAGTCAAAAAGTAAAGTTACAACAAAGCTATAACGTATAATATAAATTTCAATATAATTTATATTATGTTAACCAATATAAAATTAATTCTATATCGATATAATCATATTATGGAATCTACAAACAAACAACTTATTGATGATATTCAAAATCTCTTAAATCGCTATGATGGTCTCACTTCTACATCCATAAATCCAGCATTTTTAGAATTTATGGATCGGGAAACACTTTTAGAAATCATAACTTCATTACTGAAACAACAGGAAAATATAAACAAAGATAATGTCGAGTGGCTACAACAGTTTAAAACAATATAGTTAGTTTTTTTAATATTGTTACTATCTGTTTTTAAATATAATACCACGCTTTTAGCTGCAATAGTATTTTATTCTATTGCCAATCAATAAATACAAGGGGCCTTACTATGTCAAATGTTGATTTAATCCAGCTTACTGAACAAACAAAAAAACTTACAGCAATGGTTGTTGAGGATGAAGTTGTAGCCAATGATCTTCTAAGCTCTACATTTAAAAACTTTTTCGCAGATGTAACTTCTGCTTACAATGGTGCTGATGCACTTCGTATGTACGACAAGCTTAATCCAGATATCGTTTTTGTAGATATTATAATGCCTGAAATTGATGGTATTGAACTAGCTCGTCGTATCCGTGCAATTAACCCATCCCAAATCATTATTGTTATCTCGGCAAGCAATGATATTCAAAAAATTTCCGAGTCTATCGAAGTAGGTGTTAACAGTTTCATCCAAAAACCTATCGATACTCGCAAAATTCTTGAAATGCTGCAAAATATCGCATCTCTCGTCTCTAAGCGTAAAAAGATTGAAACAAAGACATTCTCAATTTCGCTTCCATTGGACGTTTATGAGTTGGTTGATGATAATGCAAAAGCAGAAAGTATCTCTAAGAATGCGGTTATTATTCGCGCATTACGTTCATTTTACAACTAAGTATCGCCCTACTCTCAACATAATGGATTTTCCATTATGTTTTAGCTTTTTTTCAGCTTTTTTTCTCTATAATTTCAGCTCAGGAATTGATCCTTCCTTTAACAACCTTCCACTTTTATGTGGCTCCATCATCTAACGGTTAGGATCCCAGGTTTTCATCCTGGTCACAGGGGTTCAAATCCCCTTGGAGTCACCATACATAACCACCTATTTTAAAGTAAAAAAACTGGATAGACATTCTCCATTTACCTATTTATTTTTTAGTAATACAGCTATTTTCGAACGTAATATTTTACGTTTTTCACTATCACTTGTGCGTTCAATCAATACATTCATCCACACTATCACAGCATGTTTGTAGCCCAAATAGGAAGCATCAGTAATAATTGCTTCAATGGTTGATTCATCAAGATGTTTAAATTCCAAAGCTGCGGCAATCATACGTGATGTTAGAGGGGTCATGGTTTTGATTTCTTGATCAATCAATGCATTATTGTTTTGTATCTGTAATGAGGCCAATTTTTGATACTGATGCGGTAATAAGGGCTGAAATTCCGCTGTTGCTTTCCCACTCAAGAACGAGTAGTAGGCTAGTAGTTCTCTGTCATGTGTTAGAGGGATTAAATCTTCGTATTCCTTACAGCTAAAAGGTTCTAAAAGGGCAAATTTTAACGCACATCGAGAAAGTTCAATACGAGCAAGCGTTGAGAGATCAGCACTTTGCGTTGCGTAAGAGCGTGCCCGATTAAATTCACTAGCAGCCATATCGGTATGGTTTTCGAGATAGTACTGTTCAAAATTTTTATATGCACTGTTACTCTGATATTGCCACCTATTAGGAGGTGCTTTGGTGCTACATGCAGTAAATACTAGTGTAAAGAGGAGTAAAAGAGATGTCTTCATGGCAATACGACCTTACTGTCATATTTGTCACTCAATACGGCATCAACTTTCTCAAGTAAATGATGTGTTTTATCAAGATTAATATGGAGCTCTTTTTTCAAAAGTACTAATTCTTTATCCGATGAACCAAGCGTTGCTACTACATTGTCTAAAGTAGTAAGCTTCTTTTTAATGTCGATGAGTATTTCATTGGTGACCTTAATAGACTCTCCCGTTGGTGCTACGACCTGAGTTTGCAAAGATTTTAACAAACGATCGATTTCGCTGGAAAGAGCATGGACATCATCCAAAACTTTCGTACTTTGGCGTAAAGACGTATTAAGAGATTTCGTGGCTTCGGGATCGCCTGTAACCGTTGTTAGCAATGGCTGATCCGCAGCAATTTTAGCCGTAAACCGCTCAATATTTTCAATACTCCGTTGCAATGCACCCTCTTTGGATGTAATGGTATTCACCGAATGTATCACTTGTTGCAACTCATTAAGTGTGGGTTGTATATTAATGATTATATCGTTGATATCATCGCGTGTAATCATTTTTAGTTCACTGCCATTATTTAGTTTTGGCTTGCCTATCGATGTTTTAACAGCTATCGTAGCAGAACCTATTAATGGTTTTTCGAGTATCAAGAAAGTACCGGTACAAATCCACTTATGATCACGTTCCTTTACCTTCAAAGCTACCTTTACTTCACCCATTGCAGTAAGTTCAAGCTTTGTAATCGTACCAATTTCAAATCCTGAATAATTTACAGGCATCCCAACAAAAAAATCGCTTGCATTATTGGTTTTAAAATAGAAGGTTACATAGTCATCAAAATATCCTTTTTTATCCATTATAAAATAAAAAAGTCCTGCAACACTTATTATTAGTAATGTTACAAATATACCGACATAAAGTTTCATGCGATGGTATGGCATATTAATCCTTTCGCTTCATATTCTTTTTCATAAAGTTTCAAATCTAAGACAATCACAGGAGCCGTAATTTCGAGTGCTTGCATCATGTGTTGCATATCCGCTATAGGGTCTATTGAAGAATACTGCATCAAAGGCGTTATGATAACGATTGTAGCATATTGCATCATTGTTGCGCGAATGAATGTTACTGCAAAATGTTCAAATTCATTGCACTGCGATGTCCGTTTTTTGGCCAA
>CAMBHX010000160.1 GCA_945867285.1 Sulfuricurvum sp. IAE1 | reverse complement strand
GAAAGAGCGGGAAGCTCGTCAATGAGCCACGAAATATTATCCTCAACGGTAACCGCTTGCAATGGAGCATATTTCACCGTAATATCCCCGATAGGCTCATATTTTTCACTAGTAACACTGTACTGTATATCTGCACCCATACGCTCAAGTACCTTGAACGCTTCGATACGGGTAGGATTGAGAGTAACCCCTTGGATAACCACACAAGCATCAGGGATGATAGCAGCTGCAACCGCAAAGAAAAAGGCACTCGATGGATCAGCCGGAACACGTATGTCTAATGGCTCTAAAGGGGCAGTGAGCGGCCAGATCTTGGTCTCTAAGCCATTGACTTCGATATGGGCTCCCATACCTCGTAACATACGCTCAGTATGATCACGACTAAGTTCTGGCTCTCTAAAAGTACACACCCCATCGGATCGTAAAGCAGCAAGCATCATGGCACTTTTCACCTGTGCAGATGCAACAGGAGAGACATAATCAAAGGCATGTAACGATGCGCCACGAATCGACAAAGGTGCCAAATCTCCATCAGCACGGCCGTCGAGTTTTGCTCCGATACTGCGAAGTGGCTGTGTCACTCGTTTCATTGGACGGCGTTTGAGATACTCATCTCCCGTGAGAATAAAATGTCCCTGCGCTGAAGAGAGCAATCCACAAAACAATCGCATCCCTGTACCAGAATTACCGCAGTCTAAAATCTCGGGAGTTTCACAAATCCCATTTGAAATGATTGTAATGATTTTTCCATCATCAACAACCTTGGCTCCCAACTGCTCTACGATTTTGAGAGTATTAAGGGTGTCTTCCGCACGCAAAAAATTCTCGATTTTGCTCTCACCTTGTGCCAATACTGCAAACATAGCACATCGATGTGAGATTGATTTGTCCGGTGCGATCGTCCCACTGATCAACGTAAAAGCAGATGCTGGACTGACGGTTGCACGCATCATCGCAAACCTACTCCAAGCTCACTATGCAAACCGTTCAACACAGTATCGATGCAGGCAGTTATCTCTTCTTCTTCAAGTGTTTTCACCTCTGACTGGAGGACAAATCGAATACTCAAACTCACATTATCACCTAAACTTTCGGATACATAGCGGTCAACAGGATAAAATTTCTTAACTTCCCCAGTTAAGTGATTTTCGATAACTGTTTTGACTTGCGAATACGCCATGGTAGCTGGGACCATCACACTGATATCTCGATACGATGCTTGATATTTCGAATACGGCTGGGCTTGGACCAAACCATAGGGGAGCTTATCCATCTCTAGTTCACACATAAACGTATGAGACAAATCATACTCTTCTTCGACACTGGGATGCAATCTAAAGATCTCCCCTATTTCAACACCCTCAAAAATCACTTTAGCACTGATATAAGGATGTGCCATTGTATGAGAAGCCGTATGAGGTGTCATAGCAAATGTCCCAATAACATCGGAAATTTTTTGGGCAAACCAACTCAAATCAACAGTAGGAGCTTTTCCAGCATTCGTGAGCTTTTCATTCTCTCTCGCACCGCTGACCACAAAAGCCAAGCGTCGGCTCTCGTTACGATTGGTATCAAATATCATCCCTGCTTCAAACAATGCAATCTTTTTTTGATTGACTTTGGCATTAGAACTCGCAGAGTTTAACAATCCCAACAACAATGTCGGACGTAATGTATCAAATGTCGCTGTAATAGGATTTAACAATTCTTTAGTCTCATGTGTACACACAAACCCAAATCTTGAACATTGAATTTTTTCATTAAAGACAAAATGAACGGACTCAAAGAAACCGCATTGAGCGCTTCTAGCTCGATACATTCGAATTTTTTTATAGATTTCCAAATCTGAAGTGGTATGATTTTTTTCGGTAAACACCAACGCTTTTGAAGGAATATTATCAATCCCAACCATACGGACAATCTCTTCAATAATGTCTTGTTTATTGACTATATCGTGACGAAAACGGGGAATGGCAATCGAAAAAATTGAAGGCTTTGGCTTACTAATAGTCATCCCAAGATTTTTCAAAATCTGTGTCAATGTGGTTTTGTCCACTTTCATCCCAATAAAAGCCTCAAATTCATCCTCATCAATTGTCACACTGCGTGTCTCAAAAGGGGAACTAAGTTCGATTCGTCCTCCATAGATTATTGAAGGAGTGTAATTGCTAAACAACTCCATTGCATACCCTAAACCTGAGTCCAAAGCAGGTTCACTTCCTCTAGAAGCATGGTAATAATGGGGGCAACTTGGGAGCTTTTTTTTACCCATTTTTTGAGCAATAACATCCGGTGCAATATAACTGGCTTCCAGCACTACTAATCCATCCATGTTAGAAAATCGTGTTTCATCATTTTGAGATACACCCACGACCGATAAAGGCAACTTGCCAAATAATGCAGCATAGCCATTTTCATCATCTTTTAGGGTAATAACTGACTTAGAATTCCCAATATCTTCAAGTGTTTCAAATGGATAGCAACGTAAAATTACTCCTGTACTGTGTGTACTATACTTGAGTAACGCATCCATAATATTAGGACAACTCTCACCCAAAATCGCCATACGATAGGCAATACAAAAAGGGAGTTTTAATTCTTTGACATCAATGGCACCGTATAATAATTCAATATCAAAAGTTGTAGCATGCTGAAGCTGTAAAATACGTCCAATACCTAGTCGTCCTTCAATTTCACTTACTTTTTTACGCTCTCTGAGTTCTTTATTGAAAGCTGCACCAAGATCTCTAGCCACCCCGCGAATACTCAAACAATCTCCACGATTTGCGGTCAATTCTATTTCGATTACGTCATCATTAAAGTTGTCATATTCACTTAGATTTTTACCACATATCAGCTCACCGATGCTTTTATCAAGAATCATGATCCCCTCACCCATTGAGGGTAGACCTATTTCACTGCTTGAACAAATCATCCCATGCGAGTCAACACCACGCAACACTGCTTCTTTGATTTCAAGACCACTGGGCAGCTTTGTCCCTACAGTTGCCACAGCAACATAAATTCCCTCGCGTACATTGGAAGCACCACATACGATTTGTTTGACACTATTACCTATATCAACCTGACAAACATTGAGTTTATCTGCATCAGGATG
>CAMBHX010000159.1 GCA_945867285.1 Sulfuricurvum sp. IAE1 | reverse complement strand
CATGAAAAAGAGTACTATCAAGAAATTCACCACGGAAAACCTGATGAAAGCTTTTGGCATTTCCCCCATAGCCTATGGAGACGAAAAGTGAAAAATAATCAGTAGATAATTAAATATTAACCATTTTTAGGGTAGAATTGGACGATTTTTACCTCAAGGTGTACCCTAAATATGATAGATGTTGTTCAAATACAAAAAATTTTACCCCACCGCTATCCTTTTCTTTTAATCGATCGCGTAACTGATATTGTCCCAAATATTTCACTTATTGGTTTCAAAAACATTACTATTGGTGAACAAATTTTTCAAGGCCATTTTCCAGGCCATCCTATTTATCCAGGTGTTATGATTTTAGAAGGCATGGCACAAGCTGGTGGAATTCTAGCATTTCAAAGTATGGATATGACCGAAGAAGAAGCTGCTAATAAAGTGGTTTATTTTATGAGTATCGATGGAGCCAAATTCCGAGCTCCTGTTCGACCTGGTGATCGTTTGGAATATCGTATGAATGTTGTCAAAAACAAGGGTGCTATATGGGTACTATCAGGTAAAGCCTATGTAGACGACACTCTTGTTTCCGAAGCCGAACTCAAAGCCATGATCGTAGACAAGTAGGTCATTATGAATAAAATATCTCCACTTGCATTCATTGAAGAAGGTGCAATTATAGGTGAAAACGTTGAAATTGGTCCATTTTGCTTTATCTCTAGTCGTACAAAAATCGGCAATGGAACCACTATTGCAGCGAGCACATGTATCTATGGCAACACTACCATTGGTGAGAACAATACTATTTTTTCTCATGCCGTTTTGGGTTCAGTTCCTCAGGATTTGAAATATGCAGGTGAAGAAGTCGAGTTAATTATTGGGAACCACAATACCATTCGTGAATTCACCCTCTTCAATCCTGGAACTGCAGGTGGTGGTTCAAAAACAGTTGTTGGAAACCATAACCTTTTTATGGGCTACGTCCATTTAGGTCACGATGTACTTATTGGCAACCATTGTATTTTGGCCAATGCGGCTACCCTTGCAGGGCATGTTGAAATGGGCAATTATGCAGTGGTGGGAGGAATGACCCCCATCCATCAATTTGTCAAAATTGGTGATTTCGCTATGATAGCAGGTGCATCAGCACTTTCTCAAGATGTTCCCCCCTATTGTCTTGTAGAGGGAAATCGTGCAGTATTGCGGGGGCTCAATCTCAATGGTCTTCGTCGTCATTTAGAGCGCAGTGATATTGATGCCTTGCGAGCAGCTTATCGAGACCTATTTGAGTCAGGACAACCTCTTCAAGAAACAGCCAATACACTTTTAGAAAATAGCACTAGCCAATATGTTAAAAATATGGCTACTTTTATACTAAACACCAAGAGGGGAATCCCTTTTGAGAGGAAAGAATCATGAATCACCGTCATTGTAGTTTTTGTGAAGCGCAAGAATCACAAAGCAATCCGCTTATAACGAATAATAATGTTTATATTTGTAAAAATTGTATTTTTTCAGCCTACAAAATCATGTTTGGTGAAAGCACTGTTGATGCAACCAAACCTCATCAACCCATTAGCACTGAACTGCTGACTCCAAAAGAACTGAATACTTTTTTAGGGCAATATATCATCGGGCAAGAACGTGCTCGTAAACTTCTCTCTGTAGCAGTTTACAACCACTATAAACGTATCTTTAAAGCACACAATGTTGATGATGAGACTGAAATTGCAAAATCAAACGTACTGCTTATCGGGCCTACTGGAAGTGGTAAAACGCTTATGGCACAAACTATCGCTCGAGTTCTCAATGTACCTATCGCTATTGCTGATGCTACGAGTCTCACCGAAGCTGGATATGTTGGTGAAGATGTTGAAAATATTCTCACAAAACTCTTGCAAGCTGCTGATGGTAATATTGAACGTGCACAGCAAGGGATTGTGTTTATCGATGAGATTGATAAAATTTCAAGAATGTCCGAAAATCGCTCTATTACCCGTGATGTTTCAGGTGAAGGCGTGCAACAAGCACTTTTGAAAATTATTGAGGGTGCAGTAGTTAATATCCCTCCCAAAGGGGGTCGTAAACACCCTAATCAAGATTTCTTACAAATCGACACTTCAGGTATTCTCTTCATTTGTGGAGGTGCTTTTGACGGTTTAGGGCAAATTCTTGAGCGTAAAAAAGGAAACAATATTATGGGCTTTGGTCACGAAAAACGTGATGCATCCCAAAAAGATGATAGCTTTGAAAATGTTGAGCCTGACGATTTAGTAAACTACGGGCTCATTCCCGAACTCATTGGCCGACTACCCATTATTGCATCGTTGAACAAAATTTCTGAGGAAGAGATGGTACGTATCCTCACAGAACCCAAAAACTGCCTTATCAATCAATACACCAAACTCTTTGCCATTGATGATGTTGAGTTGACCTTTGAGCCAGAAGCGTTGGGCGCAATTGCCGCCAAGGCACTTGCACGCAAAACAGGGGCACGAGGGTTACGTGCTATTTTAGAAGAAATAATGGGGGAGATCATGTATGAACTTCCCGAGTACAGTGGCTACGAAGTACTGATTACCAAAGAGGTCGTAGAGAGTCTATCTCAACCTGTCTATATCAAAAAAACTACCAAAAAAAGTGCTTAGGAGCCCATAATGCTATTTAATAAACTTATCGGACTATTTTCAAATGACCTCTCTATCGATCTAGGAACTGCCAATACTCTCGTTATCGTAAAAGGTAAAGGGATTGTCATCAATGAACCTTCTGTTGTTGCCGTGAAAACTGAAAAATATGGACATCAAAAAGTCTTAGCAGTTGGTCATGAAGCCAAAGAAATGGTAGGAAAAACGCCTGGAAATATTCGAGCTATTCGTCCTATGAAAGACGGTGTTATTGCCGATTTCGATATGACTGAAAAAATGATTCGCCGATTTATTGAAAAAGCGCATGGACGACGAAATCTTATCAGTCCTCGTATTATCATTTGTATCCCTTACGGATTAACACAAGTTGAGAGTAAAGCAGTTCGTGAATCAGCAATGAGTGCAGGAGCCAGGGAAGTCTATCTGATCGACGAACCGATGGCTGCCGCTATCGGTGCAGGAATTGATATTCGTGAGCCAAAAGGAAATGTCATCGTTGATATCGGTGGGGGAAC
>CAMBHX010000158.1 GCA_945867285.1 Sulfuricurvum sp. IAE1 | reverse complement strand
CTATAGGCTGCTTGGTTAAGGTGAGGTTTCGAATGAGGTTTCTGAAAAAAAGTATATTTGCTAATACGATTAGGCTAGGCGTTATTTTTCATTTTAAAAATTTGATCATTTTTTAGCTGATAGAGTTTCGAAAAACCTAACGTTTTCATCAAATTTATTAGATTTTACCTGTTGACGTAAAGTGTTAATGATTAGAGTAAACCATCTTTTTGCATTCGCTCTTGGAGAGCAATCAGAATATAGGCGCTTACGGTTCCTCCATGAAAATTACGTATTTTAGCTTCCCATTCAACAGGCATAGTAATCAGTTTTTTCATTTTAGCTTTATCGTCTTTAACAACTTCCTGACGTTCGCTCATAGCTGCTGAATCTTTCACTTTTTCAATATTTTGTAAAAAACTTTTCTTAGCCATACTATATCCTTTGTATATATTTTTTATATGGTTTAAATATTTAAAATACTTTTTATTTCTTCAAATAAACTATCCATTTCCTGATCGGCTTTGCTGAATATTCGATATTCTTTAATGCTTTTACCTTCTCCGACGGAGTTTGCGATATCCACTCTTTGACGTAAAATAGATATTAAAAGATCGAAGTGTTCAGAAGCACAAACAAACTCTATGAGATCACCAAATCTCTTCATAGCTGGATTGATGTTATTGAACAAAATATGGGTTTTAATAGTTTCACCTTGAATTTCCGAAAGGCTTTTGAGTATCTCTTCATACTTTTGTAGCCCCATCAAATCGAAAGGCTTATCACTCACGGGTGTTATAAGGAGATCGGATGCCATAATCGCTACACGATTGTAGGCACTATCAAATCCGCCTGAATCAATAATAGTCAGAGTAGCATCAGAATCATTTTGTGCATAGTGAGCCAGTTCTTCTGCGGTATTAAAATGAAGCATTTGAATAGGACTCATTTCATGCTGTTGTCGAAGTGCATTGGTAACAGTAAGTGATCGTTGGGTATCGAGGTCAATAATGCGGGTATTAATGATCTTTGAAAAATTAATGGCAAGATTCCAAGCAACGGTTGATTTTCCAACGCCACCTTTTTG
Source organism: Sulfuricurvum sp. IAE1 (assembly GCA_945867285.1). Lineage (GTDB taxonomy): Bacteria > Campylobacterota > Campylobacteria > Campylobacterales > Sulfurimonadaceae > Sulfuricurvum. The sequence continues at coordinate 2,109 of CAMBHX010000158.1, read as the reverse complement.
ATGTGAGAGAGTGATTATCATATACGCCTTAAATATCTATAGAATATTGAAAGTATATATTTTAGATACTTAAATTAAGAAATATAGTTTTAGGAATTACTCTTCTTGTAATCCGCGATATATCTCAAAAGGGTACTTCGAGCGATTCCAAAGGAATCAGCTATATCTTGATTAAGCATACCAGTATCTTGCATTTCAAGGGCACGAATCACTTTTGTATCATCGAATACGGGTTTACTACCAAATTTGACTCCTCTTTTCTTAGCCGAGGCAATTCCATCGGCTTGTCGTTCTGCTCGTAAGTCTGTTTCGAAAGCAGAAACGATAGAGAGTAATCCGATCATCAACCGTCCAGCAGAGGTAGATGTGTCGATCTCTTGTTCGGTAGCTTTGAAGGAAACTTCAAAGATAAAGTAAAATTGGAGATTGTTTTACTATTTCATCCCAAGTACGATACTCACCATCGTATCAACATCATCCATTTCGTGAGGATTCAAGGAAGCAATTGCGTCGGAAGTCAATCTCTTATTGTCGATTGAGCGGATTTGATCGATAACGATATCTGAATCGTAGTCCAATGCATCTCGTTTATTAATGCGATACCGAAGAGGTTGGGCATCATCGATTAGCTTGGTAGATAGCGGAATGACTATTGTGGTTGTATGCCCTATGCTATTGAGCATATTGCTTTGGTAAATCAGTACGGGTCGTATTTTACCTATCTCATCCCCTTTTTTAGGATTGAGATTGGCTAAATATATTTCACCGCGCTTCATACCAATCCATCGTTTAGCGTTTCATCAAATTCTTGAACCATAGACAGCGAATGATCTCGCACTTTTAAGGATGCTCGTTTCATTTGCTCTTTGAGTTGTTCTTGTTTTAATGCTTCACGATAATAGGTTACCGAGCGGCGAATCAACTCACTTTTCGTAATCTTCAGTGTTTTTACCATGTCGTTTAGTGTTTCATAAAATGAGTCATCTGATTTTAATGTGATCGTATGCATGATCTCTCCAATCAATAATCTTTTAAATATTATACCAAATTACTTACTTTGGTATTACTAAATTACTTAAATTGTTTCTTTGCTGACTTTATTGGCTCTATAGATTATATGCGTGGTTTTTTCATTTTCACGACCTCTTAGGATAGGGTCTAACTCGTCCAGGTTTAATTTACTGGCTTGTTTTTCATAGGGCATTCCAAAGAAAAAGAAAACAAAATCCCAAATAAAAACAATTGTTTTGACGATGTATTTAATAATAAATGCAAAAATGTTTCTCAAATCTTCACCTTGGATAAGATAGTGTCAATACCGTTAAGTATGATTTGACTGTATAAATTATAGGGTATGATTCTTAGACCAATGGCAGGTGGGTAAAGAGTATAGTCGTTAAAAATCACGGATGAGATAATCCTAAACGAAAATAGGATAGAATTATATCCAATACATTTTACACCCAAGGTTCACGATGCTTTTTAATCCTACTCCTCTTGAAAAACTTTCTAATCTCGTTGCACAGCTTGCTGAAAAACAAACATCATCATCGGATGATTTACAACTTCTTAATGATGAAATTGTTGCGCTAAAGCTTTCACTAAAAGCTAAAGAGGATGAAATAGCGGCACTCAATAATGAATTACTCGAAAAAGATATTGAAATCGAAGCGATTGTCTCAAAAATCGAAAGTCTTTTGGGATAAACGTGAAAACAAAAGTCTCTTTAATCCTCAATGCAAAAAATTATGATATTGATGTTGAAGAGGATTTTGCTCACTTTTTGACAGCCCATATGAAAAGTGACTTTGCTTTTGAAGGGAATAACGATCATAAGCAACTGCTCTATGCGTATGTTCGTAAAACGTCATTATTGTATGAGCAAGAAAAACAAATCAATACTCTCATCGAAAAACTTCAACAACTTTAACACTCTTCACGATCGCTTCACAATCTTTTTTTATACTGCTGTTATCTAAAAAGAAACTCTTCCAAAGAGGTTCTTTAAATGAGGAGTTTACGATGAAAAAGTTTCTTACATTGGTTGCCGCAATGGCATTGGTCGCAACAACAGCTATGGCAGATGTCAAAGCGGGTCAAAAAGCGTAT
>CAMBHX010000157.1 GCA_945867285.1 Sulfuricurvum sp. IAE1 | reverse complement strand
CATACATTACAACTCCAAATCAATGGCATACCGCAGCCACAAATTTATCCATTTTGGTTAGACATAGAGGAATAATGATTAAATCTTTCACCCATGAACCGCTCACCGATATTTTCGTATGGGCCCAAGAGACCCTCAAAGACTCTGATAGCATCACCCTCGAACTACTCAATCCAGATATGGGTCGTGGACACTACGCTGGTGAAGCCATCACTATCGATGGAGCCGACTATCTTTATCGTAGCTATAAAGCTCTTATTGATTTGGGTGAGCTACTGTTTTGCCGTATGCTCACACCCAAAATTCTCAGTTCGCACACCGTTTCCATCACCTATGAAAAAATTGACGTAAGTGATTCTTTTCATAACTCTGAGGAAAAAGAGGAAAAATACGGAATATCATCACGCTTTGCAGCACTTCACAAAAATGAAGAGCCCGTCTTTTTAAATGCCTACCTTCGAGCACTTAAAAGTGTTAAAGTGGGAGAAAAAAAACGAATTCTCAATCTGGGAGTCAATACGGGAGATGAGTTTAACCTCATCCGTCAAATCTTACCCAGAGAAGAGTATCAATCCATCGAATTGGTTGGGATAGATTTTTCATCAAGTGCTATCACAGTTGCACGAGGACGATTCGATGAGGGAAATGCCACATTTTTCGTCCACGATATCAACGACCTAGCCTCACTGAACTTAGGGAAGTTCGATCTCATCATCACCATTGGAACCCTCCAAAGCAGCACATTGGAATTCAAACCCCTCTTTGCTTCTCTTGTACAAGAGTACTTGACACCCAATGGTGCGATGATACTAGGATTTCCAAACTGTCGCTGGATGGACGGAGAGATGATTTATGGAGCCAAAGCGCCCAACTACCCCTACTCTGAGATGTCCATCCTCATCAAAGATATTTATTATTGTAAAAAATATTTGCAACAAAAGAAGTTCCGTGTCACTGTAACAGGAAGCGATTACCTCTTTCTTACTGCGACAAAGATTGGAATATGAAGTAATTGCTAGTATAATATCATAATGCATTCTAATGTAACCCATAAACAAGGCTTTTTGCGTATGACTAAAAAACAATTGCTCAATCTTATCTATTTAAGTGCTTTTACTGCCCTTACTGTTTATTTTGCGTACTCTAAAGGGTGGATTTTAGCAGACTTTGAGTCACTCACTCCCGCACAAGCGCAAGAGCTACTACAAGAAGGCAACGACGTTGTCTTGCTGGATGTCCGAACACCCGATGAGTTTACGCAAGGTCATATCCAAGGAGCAGTACTCATGCCGGTACAACTTCTAAGTCAGAACCTTACCGAACTCGATGATAGTAAAAACAAAAAAATAGTTGTCTATTGTGCTAGTGGGATGCGAAGTGTCGCTGCCTCACGAATCCTCAGTGACAATGGCTTTACCGCTATCAATCTCAAAGGTGGTATTGGTCAGTGGAAAAGTGACGGATTTGAAGTCGTCCAATAACATTCCCTACACAGTATATATACTACGCTGTGCTGATGATACCCTCTATACCGGTATTGCACTAGACGTTGCACAGCGTCTCATAGAACACAACACCTCCGATAAGGCTGCCAAATACACACGTGCACGTCGTCCGCTTACCCTCGTTTATCACGAGTCTTGTGAAAATAAAAGTATTGCCTTAAAACGTGAAATCGCTATAAAAAAGATGAAACGCTCTCAAAAAGAAGAACTACTATGTTCACACTAGATGTTTTGTACCAACTACTAGTGAGAAATACACTCAACGTAACACAAGAATACACCCGTTTGTTTCATGGGCGTGGAAATACTTATCAAGCCTATACGTTTCTTACTGTAGATAGCATTGACAAAGTCCTTTTTGCTGTCTTGTTTGATGCAAACGACGACGAAGATACAATCATCTCGATGTTACAAAATCTCTATACCACCCAAGCTAAATGGGATGCTCTCATACTCCAACGTCGCTATCTCAAAGGGGCTCAAAATAGTATTGTAGAGGGGATATTACCCGATAAATATTTTGCAATCGAAAATGGTCTCTACTATCATATCAACGTCTTTAGCGGACAAAACATAGGATTTTTCCCGGATATGAAGAGAGGAAGAGCCTTTGTCCGTGACCATGCAAAAGGGAAAAAAGTCCTAAACCTTTTCTCCTATACCTGCTCTTTTTCCATTGCTGCGATCCAAGGTGGTGCAACATCGGTCGTCAATGTCGATATGAACAAAAACGCCCTTTCCATAGGACGCGAAAATCACCGACTGAACAGTTTAGATACCAGAAAAGTCGAATTTATGCCTTATAATATACTCAAATCATGGAGCCGTATTCGCAAAGCAGGACCTTATGATCTCATCATCATCGACCCGCCAAGCTTTCAAAAAGGGTCATTTGCTGCAACTGTTGACTATGAAAAAATCATCAAAAGACTCCATGAACTTGCAGCTCCAGAGTGTACCGTTTTATCTGCCCTTAATGCTCCCGAACTGGACACTGCCTTTATCAAAAATCTTTTTTTAGAACATGCTCCCGAATTCATGCACATTAAGCGGCTGGAAAATTTAGAAAACTTTCCCGAAAACGATGAAGAACGCAGTCTAAAAAATATGATTTTTAAACGAAGCCTATAAAAACACTCTAACGCAACACATAAACATCATCATCGGCAGTGACACAAAATATTTCATACTGCTTTGTGTCGATTTTTTCTTTAATAACGACCTCTTTAACTCCTAAACTCAGTGCAAATTTGCGAATATCTATCACTTCTTGACGATTTTTGGTAATAACTTTTACAATCAAATCGCCCTTATATCCCGAATAGGTGTTAATACTAAATATATCCAGATCAAGCACATAGCGAATAATCTCTTTTTGGATCTCTTGCATAATATTACTTCCTAATTTAAAATGTTACTTTATATTTTTTGTATTCTACTCTCTCTAAGCTGAAATCCTTTATAATCAAAAATACTATTTTTGGAGTCTCAATGTCCTCATCACTTTCTACCCTTCGTCAAGTACTCACACTACCCGTCATCGTTATTGCTATGGGATATTTTGTGGACATCTATGACCTTATTTTATTTGGTGTCGTGCGAGTCTCTAGCTTGAGTGAATTGGGACTCAACGCTTCCGAAATAACCTCATGGGGAACCACTATTTTAAATATGCAAATGGGTGGAATGCTCATAGGTGGAATTTTATGGGGAATTTTAGG
>CAMBHX010000156.1 GCA_945867285.1 Sulfuricurvum sp. IAE1 | reverse complement strand
GGGGAATAAAGCTTGTCAATACAAAACTCACTGCGATGGGTATTACCCGTAATATCTGTCAACATATGTCGAAACAATCTGTCTGTCAACCAAAATGGCACCTCTTGCCCTTGAGGGATTTGAGCAAAAGCAATTTCAAGCTCATACAGATTTTCAGCTCGTCCCTCATCCACACGAGGTGCTTGAGAGGTAGGTCCAATAAACGACCCCGAAAAAAGATACGACAAGCCCGGATGATGCTGCCAAAACGTAATCAAACTGCGCAACAAATCAGGACTTCGTAAGAGTGGACTATCTTGCGGTGTAAGCCCACCAATCGTGACGTGATTTCCACCGCCTGTCCCCGTATGCTTCCCGTCTTGCATGAATTTCTCAGTTCCCAAACGTGAATAATGCGCTTGTTCATACAGCGTACCAATAACATCATTAAGCTCTTCCCAACTGGAAGTCGGCTGAATATTGACCTCAATAACCCCTGGATCAGGAGTAACACGGATTTTTTCGATGCGCAAGTCACTGGGAGGCTCATACCCCTCAATCATCACAGCCATGTCAAGCTGCCCTGCGGTTACTTCAATAGATGCTATCAAATCCAAAAAGGGTTCAAGCTGAAGTATCGGAGGCAAAAAGAGATAGAGCTTTTTCTCCCGTATTTCAGCACAAATTCCTGTACGCACATACGCCTCATAGTCGGTACTGTCTTTAGTCTTTTTGGTAATTTTTTGTGCACGCTCAAGAACGCCTGCATGATAGTCACCCAATGCTGGGAAAACACCAAACAAATCAGGTTCAAAACTTTGTTCTAACTCAGTATGTGGTTTTAGCATCAACGAATCCAATGGTAAGCGCAATCCTATCGCCGATGTACCTGCTGCTAAAAATAAATGACCCCGACGGAACTCCCATCCTGAGGTGATCCAACGTGTCGTTCCCCAGCCCAACGGCAAGACATATCCACTAGGAACATCCAATCCACGGCTAAGCTGTTTAGCCAATGCACGACGTTCTAATGGGTCTTTCAGATTGACTTTAAGCGGATCAACATCGATAGGCAATTGTGATTCTTGCAATAACGCCACAAGTGGGTCTTCATAGGCTGGTAAAATATTATGATCACTAACGCCCAAATTTAGACTCAACCTAGACAAAAACTTCTTTGCATCGTTTTCGTCATAATCAAAACTTTGATCAAGACCTGCCAAGAGATTAGAATTTTTCCACATTGGCTGTCCGTCTTTACGCCAAAAAACGGTACTCATCCATCGTGGTAGCGGTTCGCCTGGATACCATTTGCCTTGCGCATGATGCAGCATTCCCCCCTTGCCAAATGTATTGAGTAACTTTCGAGCCAAAATATTGGCAAGTTGGCGCTTATGGGGACCATCTGCCTCAGTATTCCATTGGGCCGATTCTTGATCATCAATAGAGACAAACGTCGGTTCTCCCCCCATCGTCATACGCACATCATTGGCCACCAACTCTCTATCCACCTCGTACCCCAAGGCTTTAATCGCATTCCATTGCTCATCACGGTACGGTTTAGTCACACGAGGGGATTCAAAAACACGTGTTACCGTATTGGAGTACGTAAACTCTACCTCACATTTATCCATTCCACCCTCAACCGGTGCGGCGCTTTCTGGGCTTGGGGTACATGCCAACGGTATATGTCCCTCCCCTGCAAACAATCCACTCGTAGCATCCAGTCCTATCCATCCCGCTCCTGGAATATATACTTCTGTCCATGCGTGCAAATCAGTAAAATCTTCAGCTGGGCCACTGGGACCATCCAGCGACGCCACATCCGCTGAAAGCTGCACCAAATATCCCGACACAAATCTAGCAGCAAGTCCTAGATGGCGAAGAACTTGTACAAATAGCCATGCAAAATCACGACATGAGCCTGTTTTTCCCTTGAGCGTCACAGCACAAGTCTGAACTCCTGGCTCCATACGCAACGTATAGCCCAAATGTTGATTGATCTTCATATTGAGTTCGACCAAAAAATCATTAATAGGACGAGGTTCTAGACTAATCGAATCAACAAACTTCAGGAGACTTTTTCCTTTTTCTTCGATAACCAAATAAGGTGCTAGTTCTTTTTTCATTGCCTTAGAATAATCAAAAGGGAACTTTTCAGCACTCTCTTCCACAAAGTAATCAAATGGATTGATACTCACCAATTCTGCCAATACTTCTACATCAATAGCAAGTTCCGTTGTTTTTTCAGGAAATACAATTCGAGCCAGATAATTTCCAAAAGGGTCTTGTTGCCAGTTGATAAAATGGTTATCAGGTTTGATTTTGAGTGAATACGCCTCAATAGGTGTACGGCTGTGCGGTGCTGGACGTAAACGGATGACATGAGGCGAAAGGTTAATAGGTTTATCAAAAGCATAATGAGTTTTATGAGATAGGACGACTTTGAGCGACATGCATACCCTTTGTGACAGTTAGTGCCAAAGAATAGCACAAGTACCTTTAAAAAAAACGACCCTTTGTGATAAAAAATACCCATATTCGGAATATTTGTATTATAATAAACTCAATATAAAGGGGTAGCTGACTATGGACGCCATACAATTTTTGGGCACTGGGGGGACTCGAACCCCAACACAGGGGACAACATGCGTTCGTGTTTCCAAACATTGTGTTATCGATGCTGGCAATCTTATCAATACTTTTGGAGACGATGTTTTTACGATAGAACATATTTTTCTTACCCATTCGCATCTTGATCATATCATTGACATCCCTTTTCTCGCCGATCTATTTGTCACGCAAAAATCCATTGCTCTTAAGATCTATGGGCTCAAGGAGACACTGGATGATTTACGTCAATTTATCTTCAATCATCGTATTTGGCCCAATTTCGAAGAAATCAACCTCATCGGCCATACCGATAAAACCATCGAACTCATTGAAATTGTCCCCGAAGAATCTTATATAATCGATGACGTTGTTCTCACCCCTTTTAAAACCAACCATACCGACGGTAGCTGTGGCTATAAAATTGAAAAAGACGGTTCTGGAATCTTATTCACCGCCGATACGTATAAATGTTCTCGTGTTTGGGAACTGCTTGATGAGAATCCTCATATTCATACACTGGTCACTGAAGTCTCTTTTCCTTCAAGTTTTGTAAAACTAGCATATGATAGCAAACATCTCACTCCAGCGCTACTCAATGAAGAGCTAAGACAGTGTAAAAGAAAAGATTTTAGCGTGTATACCATGCATCTCA
>CAMBHX010000155.1 GCA_945867285.1 Sulfuricurvum sp. IAE1 | reverse complement strand
TTATACTGCTGTTATCTAAAAAGAAACTCTTCCAAAGAGGTTCTTTAAATGAGGAGTTTACGATGAAAAAGTTTCTTACATTGGTTGCCGCAATGGCATTGGTCGCAACAACAGCTATGGCAGATGTCAAAGCGGGTCAAAAAGCGTATTTAAAAACGTTCAAAGCATCGTTTGGAATGGATGGAACCAAGTTTGCAGCAGGTCATACTGTGGATGAGTGGGAAGCGTTATTTGCGGATGGCGCCAAAGGGTTCATCAAAGAGTACAGTGAAAAATATCCCAAAGCCGCACCTGTATTGAACAATCCTGCGATGGCGAATAAGCTTCAAGATATTGGAGATTTTGCTAAAGAGTATGGCAGCGACAGCGGAAATGTCCCTTCTTGTGGATGATTAGGTGCGCATTAAATTGCGTTTAATGTCTTGTAGGGGGTTGCTAGGGACATTTGTCCCTGCCACTAAATGGGTTTTATTCATTTAGTGCGTAACATTAGATAAAAGGATTGATTATGAAAACGTTATTAACACTATTAGGTCTTACAATGATGTTGAGTGCTGCGCAACCAAACACTTTATACAATAAATGCGCTTCTTGTCACGGTAAAAGCGGTGAAAAACGAGCATTGGGAAAATCTGAAATAATTACTGGATGGAAGAGTGACAAAACGCTGGATGCTCTCAAAGGATACAAGGCAGGTGCTCGAAACACCAAAGGGATGGGTGCTCTCATGAAAGGTCAGGTTGCAACATTAAGTGAGGCTGATATGAAAGCGCTAGCCGATTATATAGCAATACTTAAATAGTCAAAATCGGTATAATTTCTCAAAAATACGAGGAAAATATGATGAAAACACTGCTATTAATGTTGGGATTAACGATGGTATTGAATGCAGTGGATGGACGAATGCTGTATCAAAAATGCGCTGCTTGTCATGGACAAAAAGCGGAGAAAAAAGCGCTGGGGAAATCACAAATCATTGCAGGTTGGAAAGAGGCAAAAACTCTAGAAGCACTTAAAGGCTATAAGGCCGGCAAACGCAATGTTGCTGGCATGGGCGCACTTATGAAAGGGCAAGTGGTTGCTTTGAAGGACGCCGATCTCAAAGCTCTTTCTAAATACATTTCAACACTCAAGAAATAATTTTGCTTTTCTAAAGAAATTGTTTGACTAAAGCATTGAGAGATTGGGCGTCCAATGCCCCTGACACTCGATGAATTTCCCGATTATTTTTAAAAAGTACCAGTGTCGGAATACTGCGAATATTAAATTTTCCCCCTAAAAATTGCTCATTTTCGGTATTGACTTTGACAAAACTGGCTTTGAGTGGAAAATTTTTGGCAACATTTGTAAACGTAGGAGCCATCATTTTACACGGCCCACACCATGGTGCCCAAAAATCGACAATCGTCAGAATTTCGTTATTGGCAATAAAGTGATCAAAGTTGTTAGCAGTAAGTTCAACGGGTGTACTGTCCAATAATGACTGCTTACAATGTCCACAGTTGGCTTTGGTATAACTCTCTTTGCGAGGGATGGCATTGGTTTTATGACAGTGTGGGCACACGACGGTAATTTTGTCCATAATCTCTCCTGTTTATAAGGTATTTATAGATTTATTATAGCACTACTCTTGCAGTCTGACACAAATTTTTGTCCCTATTTTTTCTTTGGATTCAATCGTGATATTTAAATCATATTCACGGGCAATCATCGCTACGATGTGCAAACCTATCCCAAATCCTCCAACGCTTTTGTCGGCACGGGTGTAGCGCTCAAAAACTCGATCTACCATATCAGAGGGGATTCCTATACCATTATCCTCAATGCACAGCCCTTTTTTATCCAATAGTACCGTGATTTTTCCACCCATACGATTGTATTTGATGGCATTAGAGAGAAGATTGTCGATAATGCGTGTGGCTTTGGTGGTGTCAAAATCGCGGATAACATCGGGGGTAATATCGGTGTGTAGATCAATCTTTTTTTGTTCGATACGATGGCGAAAATACTCCAGACGCTCTGACAAGAGTAGAGTTAGGTTTAACGGTGTATTGGAGACGGAGAGGTCGTGATTGAGGATGAGATAGGTGAGGTCATCGTACAGCGTTGAGATGGTTCGTGAGGCGATAGAGATGCGGTTGAGTTTTTTACGCGAAGCATCATCGAGATGCGATGTGTCCAGTGATTCGAGGTTGGTTAGGATGGCACTTACTGGAGTGTTAAGTTCATGAGTGGTGTCTTTGATGAAATCGTCCAGCAGTGCTATAGCATCATTCATGGGACGTAAAAGGAGACGGGAGAGTCCAAAACCTATCAGGGCAAGAAGTAGAGATAGGGCACCGCCATAGAGGATGAAGTGCTCCCATGTCTGATATATCCAAAGCTTGTCATCGGGTGTTTCAAAGATGAGATAATATTCACCCAGACCGTATGGGGCGAGCGGGAGGACTAGATGGATAACACTATCGTCGAGATAAATATTGCGTTTAAAATCGATACTCAAATCTCTTGTGTTGCCCACTAGCAGCTCTTTATCGTAGCCATAGAGGGCAGTTTGATAGGCAAGATCACGTGGAAAGGTTGTGAGGTCGTGGCCATTTTCGAGCCACTTTTTGACCCTTGGAATATAAATCTCACTTTGCAGTTGCATTGCTAGACGATGTGAGGAGAGCATTTCGGAGCGTTTTGATTGATAGTAGAGTGTCCCCATAAGAGACAATATCAAAATACTCATCACCCCATACAGGGTTAAAAATCGAAAAAATGTCTGCTTTTTAGCGAAACTGATACCCGAGGCGTTTGTGGCTGACAATACGATCTCCTCCCAAATGTTTACGCAAGGTTTTAATGTAAGTGCGCAGACTTCCGTCACTTGGGACTTCGTCAAAATCCCACAGATGTTCCATAATCACATCGTGTACCAACAGTTCGCCTCGATGTTGTAAAAAGAGCTTGAGGAGCTTGTGCTCTTTGGATTGTAGCATTTGTACCGTATTATTGATTTTGAGTATCTGATTGTCCGTATCATACGTGATACCATTATCCAAATCGATTGTCTGTGTAGGAGGGTGATAAAAGTTACGCTTTAAGATGGTCTGTATCCGCAAAAGCAACTCTTTGAGCTCATAGGGCTTACGTAAATAATCATCACCACCCGATTCGAAACCCTGCTCGACATCGTTCATTCCATTGCGTGAAGTGAGAAAAATAGCGGGAGTATGATTGCCTGATTCTCTACTGTTTTT
>CAMBHX010000154.1 GCA_945867285.1 Sulfuricurvum sp. IAE1 | reverse complement strand
AGCAAACTTTGTACCGTCCATGCCAAATTTCGCTTTGAACATTTTCAAATACGCTTTTTGTCCTGTTTTAACATCTGCAAATGCTGATGTACTCATAACGCCCAATGCCAAGATTGATGCTAACACCAATGATGCTGTTTTGTTCATCTTAAATCCTTTGTAATAGTTCTATGTATCCGCAGTATGGTATCAAAATAGATTTAAATTCAAATTAATACCTAGACTTGCCTCTATTCTTCATCTTCTTTTATTTCTAGAGACACTTCTTTTAGTTTATTTGCCCGTACTTCAAGACGAATTTTATCCTGACGCAATTTACGATATGCTTTGTAATGAGCCTTTGTCAGGTCTTCACCCTCCAGTGCTATTTCAGCACCAATAGTAGCCAAATCCAATCCAGCTTCATTCATCATAATGATACGAAATTCTTTTTTCGTCAGATGACGTTTGAGTGATGCATAAAGCTCACGCTCATCGCTTTCAATCTCAACAGCAGCACAGCCATATTGCTCAACGAGCATTTCTTGAATTGTTTTTGTAGGGTTGTAGCGCAACCATAATGAATTTTCTAACATGTTAATTAAACACCTTTTCTATTATTTGTCTTAAATCTTTTATATCGACGATGACATTTGCCTCTTTTTTCAAGATTTCTTTGGCGCAAAATGCAACACGAGTTCCTGCATGGGTAAACATCGATCTATCATTGGCGCCATCACCTACTACCATCGTCTCTTCTTTGCTTATACCAAACAACCCTTGCAAGCGCTGCAGCATATCCCCTTTGGAGCTGTCAAACATCATATCACCACCAACAAGACCGGTTAATCTACCCTCTTTGGCATGTAAAATATTAGAAAAATCGGCATCATATCCCAATATATTCTTCGCATACGAGGTTGCGGTGCGAAAACCACCACTAAAGCAGACTACTTTTATCTCCCGCTCTTTGAGCATTGAAATCGTCTCAATGGCCCCATTCATGTAAGGTAAATTGTGGCATATTTCTTCCACTTTGGAGAACTCTAATCCCTTCAAAAGCGTTACGCGCTGCTGCAAGCTCTCAAAAAAATCAAGCTCACCTGCCATCGCACGCTCAGTAATAGCACTCACTTGTTCGCCAATTCCCATACTTTGTGCAAAAAAGTCGATCGTCTCGCCATCCATTAATGTCGAATCAAAATCAAATACCGCTAACTTAATCAAATTCAATTTCCTATGAGTTATAATTGCGTAATTATAACCAAAGGCACCTTGTGTTCGAATCATTTATTAATAAACTCCAAAATGGCACTTTCATTACGCTTGAAACGACTCCTTCACGTTCCGCTGCTTTTGCCCCAACAATTCAGAAAATAGCATCTCTTGGCTTGGATAAACTTGTCGATGGTTTTAGTACTACTGATAACCCCCTCGCCAAACTCAAATACAGCGCTCTTTTCGCTGCAATGCAACTACAAAATCAATTTACAAAGCCTGTTCTTGCTACGATGAGCATGCGTGATCGCAATCGCATTGCCCTCCAAAGTGATTTGCTAGGTGCCAACGAAGTCAACGTACGTGCTATTCTCGCGCTCACAGGCGACAGTGCCCACTACAGTGATCAACCTCATGCCAAAGGTGTTTTTGAAGGTAACAGTAATCTTTTGATCGATATCATCACTACCCTTAACGGTGGTGTGGATATGGCCCAGCAAAAAATTATTTCTCCTGTTCAAAAGATTTATCCATTTGCAGTTATTGATTCGTACTCTAAAAACAGTGCGGCTTTACAGAAAAAAATGTCTAAAAAAGTTTCCCACGGTGCCATAGGAATCATCTCTCAACCCGTATACGATTTACAAAGTGCGAAAAAACTTTTAGATATGATGGAAACTGCCAACAGTGAGCACTCCAAACACTGTACATTAATTTTGGGCTACTTCCCTATAACGAAACTACGTACCGCTCGATTTTTAGATGAAAATGTTCCTGGAATTCATGTGCCGCACGCTTGGGTTGAAGCACTTGAATCCGCCTCACTTATCAGTCCTGAGGAAGAGTATGAAATCGGATTGAATTTGAGTAAAAATCTTTTCGAGGAATTAAAATCTCTACATCCTAAAATCCACATCATGACTGCCAATCAGTTTGAACTGGCTAAAGCCATTTTGAGCTAATTTCAGCCACATTTAGCTATAATCGACATACTTTATAAACAGTAGGAATGAGCCTGTATGATCGATGTAAAACTTCTCCAGAAAAATTTTGATGAAACTGCTGCTTCACTTATGCGCAAAAAGGTTTCAGTTGAACTCGTTGCCGAACTAAAAACTGCCAATGAAACTCTAAAAACTGCCAAACTTGCGTATGAAACTTTACAAGCCAAGCAAAACGGGCTTAGTCGACTTTTTGGTCAATACAAAAAAGAGGGGAAAAATACAGATGAATTAAAAATCGAAGTAGATAGCAATAAGCTAACCCTTAATGAACTCATAGAGGCTCAACGCTCTTGTGAAGAGGCTCTTGATTCAATCATTATGCGTGTCCCAAATATCCCTGATGTCTGCGTACCCGACGGCGAAGACGAAAATGACAATATTGAAATATGCAAGATTCTTACTCCTCCTACTTTTAGTTTCACACCCAAAGAGCATTGGGAGCTTGCAAGCCAAAATGGGTGGATTGATTTTGAGCGTGGTGTCAAAGTCGCAAAAAGTCGTTTTAGTGTCATGAGTGGTATGGGCGCTCGATTGGAACGTGCCCTTATTAATTTTATGCTTGATTTTAATCGTAGTCGCGGTTTTGCAGAGTTTAGTGTTCCTATGCTGGTCAATCGTAATGCACTGGAAGGGACAGGGCAACTGCCGAAGTTTGAAGACGATTTATTCAAGATTGATGACGAAGAGCTATTCCTCATCCCTACCGCCGAAGTTCCCCTCACCAACCTCTACCGTGATGAAATTCTAGATGGCAAAGAACTCCCTATCAAAATGACAGGCTATACCTCATGTTTTCGCAAAGAAGCGGGTTCAGGAGGCCGTGATGTTCGTGGAATGATTCGCCAGCATCAGTTTCACAAGGTTGAACTGGTAAGCATTGCTCGTGCTGATCAAAGCGATGGGGTATTTGAGGAAATGGTAGTATGTGCTTCTGATTTACTCAGTGCTCTTGGATTACCTCACCGGCTAGTGACTTTGTGCACTGGAGATTTAGGTTTTGGTGCAGCTAAAACAGTGGATTTAGAGGTATGGCTGCCGGGACAAAATACCTATCGTGAGATTAGCTCCGTCTC
>CAMBHX010000153.1 GCA_945867285.1 Sulfuricurvum sp. IAE1 | reverse complement strand
ACGAAGAAAAAGAGGTGGTCAGAAATCTTGACCCCGTAGCAAATGCCTTGTATGAGTTACTCAAAAATGATGGGCTCAAGCGTCAGCGTATGGTAGAGTTTATGATCAATCTCACCTATATTGACGGGACACTTAGCCGTGATGAAGAGGCGATGTTACGCACCATTGCACAACATTTGCACTTTACGAACAGTGATGTGGATGAGTTACTTTCTCGCTACGCAGGAGGGAACAAGGTCAAGGAAAGCTCGATTGAAGATGCATACGCCCTCTTGGGTCTAAAGGTGGGTGCGAGTGCTGATGAGGTCAAAAAAGCGTATCGAGCCAAAGTACGTGAATTTCATCCCGATATTATCCAAGCCAGCGGTGCTGATGAAGCGTATCTAAAAGAAGCAACTGTAAAAGTTCAAGAGATCAATGCGGCGTATGAGATGATAAAGAAAAGAGTGTAATTCAATATCAATGTGTAAAGATTTTTATACGTTCTTCAATGCTGGGATGTGAACTTAGATAATAGTGTTTGTTGGTTTGATCTTTTTTATGTGATTTTTTAATTTTTTGTAGTATGGCAATGAAGTTATTGGGGTCTATTTTGTGTGCTTTGGTCAGATTGTAGGCATATCTATCGGCTTCCAGCTCAAACTCTTTTGAATAATGTTGCTGTATAAGTACAACAGGTAAAAGCCCAGCTATGGTTGTTAAGCTTGTAACGTCCCCAACTAGAAAGATATAACCTATATAGAGGACAGAGCTTTGTATGAGTTGTCTTAGGGCATGCCTATGATAAACATGTCCAATTTCATGTGCAACTACCGTGAAGAGCTCATTATCATTGGAGCTTAGATGAACAAGATCATCCAAAAGAACAACAGTTCCATTTGGTAGAGCAAAAGCATTTGCACCTAAATCTTTGGATGAGCGAAAAATAATTTTAATCTTTGGCAAACCTTTGAGATGCTTCATTTGTGCCTGTAGTTTCATTTTTAGATGATTTTGATGTTCAATAGGGAGATCTGAGGGGATTAGATATTCTTTATCTAGGACTTCGAGGGTATCTTTACCTATGCTATAGGCATGTTCTTTTGGAATATCCATTGCTATGGTTTTGCTCAGTTTTGGCAAAAAAAGTTCATAAGTAGCATAAAAACCAGCGATTATAATCAAGACAATGGGGAAAATTATTCCATATTTAATTCCAGCAACTTTTATAAAAGCAAATCTTTCTTTTTTTAGATTTGTCTTGATAAAATTTTCTAGTTCTTGAGAATTGTCGCACTCGATGATAGTTTCATTAGGCAAATATAGCTTTACAGTATTGTCGTTGTGATTGACAGCAAAACTAATCGTGTTATAGGAATATAAGTTTCCATTAGCGGTAATATTTTTTCCTTGAAAATCTAAAGTTATTTTGATCTTGTAGGGCGCTCTAGTGCTGTATTGGTATGCTGTCATCGAGCTCCAAAAGTATTTGTTCTGAAACTTTATTATTGTATTCAAGAACAATAGATTGAGAAAAAAAGAGCTCATACAGTTCGGCAACTAGTATAACACCAATCACAATAGAGCCATAGAGAAAATATGAGTTAAAAAGTAAAATCAATCCTATAATAAAAACAAAAAGGTTAATAGAGCCTCTTAAATAGTTCCTGAGATAAAAATGATGAAGACCAGCTAAAAAAATCCAGTTTAATACAGCGTAGGTATCAGGATCTTTTAGTAGTTTATTGAGACGCGCATAATAGATTTTACGCTTAGAATCTTCAAGTTCAGATGCTCGGACTCGTAAGCTTTCCTCTTTTTGCAATGCTTCGTCCGTTGTCATCTTATTTTCCAAAAGTGACAATGACTGCTTCACGTTGCCAAAAAAGCAAAAATCGTTTTTTCTCAATAATTTGAAAAACTACTTGCCAACCATTTGCTGCTTGCTCGTTAAATGCTGCTTCCATTTTTCGGATAGGAATTCCTGATGCTCCCAAGAATATAGTTCCTAGTCCACCCTCCATAATATGTAATACTTTGTATTCTTTAAATTGCATGATTTCCCCTTTGAATGTTTAAAGTGCATTGTATATGAAATAATCCAATAAAATAATAAAAAATATTTTTTTGAGTTAAGATTGAAAGCCGAAATGATGAGAATGTAGTATATTGAGCCGAAGTCTAAGAGATCAATGCGGGGTATGAGATGATAAAGAAAAAAGGGTGATTGACGAATAGCGAAATGCTATTCGTCCTCTTCATCATCGTTGAGCATATCCTCTATCTCTTCTTCGGAGGCTTCTTGTATCTCTAAAATAATTCCTTTGAAAACGAGGTCTAAACCAGCAAGCGGATGATTTGCGTCCAAAGTGGCTTCATCACCATTAATGGCGGTAACGGTATAGATAACGATATCGTCTTCATCTTCTTCGTCACCATCTTCATCTTCCATTGAGCCATCGATTTCCATGCCAATACTAATATCAGCAGGTAATTCACTGAGTTTTTCTGTGATGACTAGCTCGGGATCATAGTCACCAAATGCCTCATCACAGGAAAGAGATGCCTCAAATGTGTCTCCAACGTTTTTACCTTCCAGCACTTTTTCAACCGCTTGGAAAATTTGTCCATAATCACCATGAAGATAAACGATAGGCTCATCTTCTTGGTGTAGAAGATTTCCATCGGTATCATTGATAGTATAATCCAGTGTAACAATACAGTCTTTAGAAACAACCATCGTATAACCTTTTGTGTGTTTAAGCATTGAAGCTTTTTGACTATCAGGTACTATGTGTACCACCAATATTCCGATGAGCCATGTGACCTATAATTGAACAGATATTATTGTATCAAACAGATTTTTCAGTATGGTTACGAAATTAGAACGTTATCCCAAGTGTTGTTAAAAGAGTTTGTTTCTCTTTGGCGGGATTGTTAAAAAAACGGGTCTTAACGTCATCGTCCAAAATTGCGATATCATCAAACAGCTCTGAGTCATCTTTGGTAGGAAAAGAGCGGTTGACTTCTTGTGTCAGCTCCTCAAGCTCTTTATCATTCATCTCTTCATCATTCAAGAGTCCGATACGCTTGGTATGTTCGATAGTAGCAAGTGCACGAAGCAAATAAAGCTGATCACATCGATCATTATCACTCTCATTGTCGATTAACTCATTAATACGAGTAACTTCATGTCCATACAATTCACTGGATTCTTTGATGATGAGACGTTGTTGGGGGCTAAATGGCATAAGCTAATTCCTTGTGAGTGTATGAGGAATTGTACACTGTTTTTTAGAGGTATATGTTTATCGTATCATTCTGAGCAAAATATATTTTAAAGTATTCCTTATTAAAAGGAAACAAATTTAGACACTCACACCATTTT
>CAMBHX010000152.1 GCA_945867285.1 Sulfuricurvum sp. IAE1 | reverse complement strand
CTTTATGCAGGATGGGATAACTTTTTGAATTCTGCAGCATCCAATTTTTACTTTGGTTTAGGGTTGAGATTTATTGACAACGACTTGAAATATCTCTCAGGCTCTGCGTCATTGGCACGATAAGTAAAAAGCAGCGCAAATACCATTAGGACTCTCAAAAACTTTAGTTTTTGTAGCTTTAGTGTATAACATAAATAGGAATAAGGAAAAAAATGAAATACGATGCACACTTAGAATTGACCAATAAAGATGAGGCGTATGCGATTAATCGTGTGGCGGCACAAGCAAATGGGGCTGTGTGGCTCAAATCAGGAAATACGGTTATCCTAGCGACGGTTGTCGTAGATGAGACTGATTTTGTGGATGAGGATTTTTTACCTCTCACCGTACAATATCTCGAAAAAAGTTACGCAGCAGGGAAATTCCCAGGTGGTTTTATCAAACGCGAAACCAAACCAAGTGATTTTGAAGCACTCACGTCTCGAATAGTCGATCGTTCGTTGCGTCCTTTATTTCCAAAAGGGTTTGCCAACCCTATTCAAATTACTATTTTGGTGCTTAGCTGTGATAGCGAATCAGATTTGCAAGTGTTGGCGCTCAACGCTGCATCTGCTGCATTGTATGTATCGGATGTTGATATTTTCACCTCAGTGAGTGCAGTGCGTATCGGGAAAATCGATGGGGAAATTGTTGTCAATCCAACGTTGTCACAACTGAAAAACAGTACTCTTGATTTATATCTCGCAGGCAGTCGCGACGATATGTTGATGATTGAGATGCAAGCTAATGGAAGTGATAAGGCAATAGCTGTTGATGCTATGATTGATCCAGTGATGGGCGCTCAAGTGTTTTTGCAGCGTGAAAGTAATGCATTGCCCGAAGATGAACTTATCGATGTGCTTACTTTGGCTCAAAATGAACTCAAAGTCTCTAATACACTTTATGAGTCCACCTTTAAGCCTTTGGCGAAATTTGCTTTTGAGCTCAAATATGTTGTTAGCGAAGTTAATAGTACCATGATGGAGTATGTACGTCAAAATCATACTGAGGATTTGAAGCGTGGTATTGCCAATATGGCAAAGACAGAACGCTCTACGGCATTACGAACGATCCGAAAAGATATTATGGTTAATATGCCTGATTGGAATGAACATGAGTTGAAAAAAGCGATTGAGTCTGTGAAGCGTTCCATGGTACGTGAGCAAATTTTGGAAGAAAAAATACGAGCAGATGGACGCTCACTTACGCAGGTGCGCCCAATTAGTATTGAAACCAATATCTTGCCAAGTGCACATGCAAGTGCATTATTTACCCGTGGGCAAACGCAGGCGTTGGTCGTATTGACGCTGGGTGGACCTAAAGATGCTCAAATGTACGAAGGTCTTACCGACAGTGGGACTCAAAATGAAGCTTTTATGGTGCATTATAATTTTCCAGGATTTAGTGTAGGGGAGCCATCTCCTATTGGAGCACCACGCCGTAGAGAGTTGGGTCATGGAAATCTTGCTAAACGTGCTCTTGAAGGTGCTACAGTAGCCAATGGGCAAACTATTCGTTTAGTCTCAGAGATCTTGGAGTCTAATGGCTCGTCTTCGATGGCAACAGTGTGTGGCGGTTATATGGCACTGCGTGCAGGAGATATTGAGGTCTGTGAGCCAATCGCTGGTGTTGCCATGGGGATGGTGCAGGAGGGAAATGCCCATGCAATTTTGAGTGACATTATGGGACTTGAAGATCATGATGGTGATTTGGATTTCAAAGTGACGGGATCAAAAAATGGTATCACGGCGATGCAAATGGATATTAAGCTTGGTGGTATCCATTTGGATATTTTACGCGAAGCGCTATATCAAGCTAAAGAAGCACGTGGCCATATTATCGATATTATGATTGAGGCAGAGCAAACAATTCGGCTCAATGAGGGGACATTGCCCAGTACCGATTTGTTTCATGTAGACCCTAGTTTTATTGCGGATATTATCGGACAAGCGGGCAAAACCATTCGTGAGATTATTGAGCGTTTTGATGTGGCTATCGATATTGACAAGAAAAAAGGTGCCGTCAAGCTCACAGGTAAAAATCGAGATGGACTAAAAGGTGCACGTGAGCATATCCAAGGCATTGTCGCTGGTGTCGAAGCAACACCAAAAGTAGATTATAAAGTAGGTGATGTAGTGCTTGGAGTGGTGAAAAAAATCGTTGATTTTGGAGCCTTTATCGAACTTCCTGGAGGAGTTGATGGTCTTATCCATATTTCCAAAATTTCCGATGAGCGTGTCTCAAAAGTGAGTGATGTGCTCAACGAAGGAGATGAGATGATGGTCGAGATCATCGAATTCAAAGGAAACAAGATCGGACTTGCTCGGGCTAAACCACTTTAATATTACGCACTAAAACGAATACATTCGTTTTAGTGGCAGGGATAAATGTCCCTACAACCCCCTAAAGCTACAAAAACTTGAGTTTTTGAGAATTCAAGACTTCAGTAACAATTTAGTTCAATAGCTCTATAATGCCGACCACAAAGTGATAAGTAGGGACACTATCCGAACGGACTTTGATTTAATTTTGGAGATTACTCATGAAAAAAGTTCTTTTTCTTATGCTCGCTCTTGTAGCATCTATGTTTGGTGCTGAAGAAATCGTAGCGGTTGTTGATACTGCTGTTGAAGCAGCTCCTGCTGTTGCTGCTGCATCTAGTGATGTTGCAAACCAAACTCTTAAAGCGTACTCTATGATCGCTGCTGGTGTTGGTCTTGGTTTGGCTGCTCTTGGTGGAGCTATCGGTATGGGTAGTACAGCTGCTGCAACTATCGCTGGTACTGCACGTAACCCAGGTCTTGGCGGAAAATTGATGACAACTATGTTCATCGCTCTTGCTATGATCGAAGCGCAAGTTATCTATACATTGGTAATCGCTCTTATCGCTCTTTACGCTAACCCATATTTGGCTGCGTAAGTTTAGACTTTTATTCTGATCAGCTTCGGCTGGTCAAATTCTCTTTTATGCGGACGTGGTGGAACGGTAGACACACTACCTTGAGGTGGTAGCGCATTACGTGTGTGGGGGTTCAAATCCCCCCGTCCGCACCAACTTTATCCTATTTTACGAACTTTCCCAATAGCTTATTTTTTACTTATTATCATTTTAAGCCCAAATAAATCATATTATATGGATAAAGGTTATTGCCAGATTCCATATAATTTGTAACCGCAGGAGGGGCAACTGTTTTTATTGACTAAATGGTTTGTTACATATTGTCCGATATGACCGTGGCGATCGATCACTAATGTATGACAATTGGGACAATAGGTAGATTCTCTTGCCTCGTCATCGATATTACCGACATAGACATATTTTAGTCCAACATCTTTGCCTATATCATATGCACGAC
>CAMBHX010000151.1 GCA_945867285.1 Sulfuricurvum sp. IAE1 | reverse complement strand
CGTGAATCAGGGATGTTTGAGCACAATTTAAGTGATGACATACACCGAGGTGACTTCTTTTCTCTCTTCAAAAGCCCCAAAATTTTTGTTAAATATCTCAGAACTATTGCCATTGGAGTACCATTATGGTTTGTCGTGGGAGTTTTGGTGATGTTTTCCCCTGAATTCTCAAAAGCATTAGAGATAACAGGTGAGGTAACTGCAGGGCAAGCGCTTATGTACTGCTATATTGGACTTGCACTTGGAGATTTTGCCAGCGGTTATCTCTCACAACAAATCAAAAGTCGAAAAAAGGCATTTGCATTGTTCTTAGCCCTTTCAGGTGTGAGTGTGGTGTGGTACTACACCCTCAAAGGTGCATCACCTGATGCTTTTTATTGGACTTGTTTTGCTCTTGGAATCTTCTGTGGCTATTGGGCGCTCTTTATCACTATGGCAGCCGAACAATTTGGGACAAATATCCGAGCTACTGTTGCAACCACCGCTCCCAATTTTGTCCGTGGCGCTGTGGTTCCTATCACCCTCTCATTTGTCTACCTCAAAGACTCCTATGGAATATTGGGTGCAGGTGCCATTGTGGGAGCGGTATGTTTCGCATTGGGTGCACTTGCATTGCACTACACCCAAGAGACTTTTCATAAAGAGTTGGATTATATAGAAACATGAAAAAAAATATTGCAGCGTTGCTTATAGCAACAACCACCCTATTTTGCGCCCCGACACAAGAAGCAGTTGTTGCCTCGCTACAATCTATTGGCTGTGACGAATCCTTTGCCAAAATAAGTGTTCGTGGAGACCCAATCAAGAATTATGCTACTGATTACAAATACCATATGAAACGTTATAAAAACACCCAGGAAGAGTACAAAGCCGTTGAAAAAAAGTTTTTAGAGGCTGAGGTTCCTTTATTTTTCTCACTCATTCCTTATTGCGAATCAAACTTTAAAAAAAATGCCAAAGGTTACGCTACAGCAGGTTTGTGGCAGTTTATGGCACAATCAGGACGTACATATGGGCTTATTATCGAAAAAGGAAATGATCAGCGCACCAACGCCTGTCTCTCGACAGATGCTGCTATTCGCTACATCAAAGATTTGAAAAAAGAGTTTGGAAGCTGGTATCTAGCCGATTTTGCGTATGGGATGGGAGAGATTAAACTCAAACAACTTATTAGAAAAAATGGAAGTAAAAAAGCATCTGTTCTACTAAAGGACTCACAATTTCCAAATGGAACACGTTCCCATTTCTACAAAACACTTCTGCTTGACGCCACAATACATCATAGTAATCATAACACAATCCAAAAGAATCCTAACGAATAAAGCGTTTCAAGTGAACTCAAGGCGCTTCATTAACCAATATTGGTATAAACCGCCTGAACATCTTCATCCTCTTCGAGCTTGTCGATAAGCTTTTCAATATCCGCCATTTGTTCATCACTAAACTCGACAGGACTACTTGGGATACGCTCTAGCGCTGCGCTACTTGGCTCAATACCCATCTCTTCAAGCGCTGCAGATAGAGCGCCAAAAGCAGTGTATTCACCATAGACACTCACTTCACCCTCTTCTTCTTCAATGCTCTCGATTCCTGCATCAATAAGGGCAAATTCCAACTCGTCTAACTCAATCGCAGGTGCGGGGAAACGAAAGACTGCTTTGCGACTGAACATAAACTCCAACGAACCATTATTCAATGTTTCACCCTTGGCACGTCCAAAAATCGTACGAACATTTGAAATAGTACGAGCATTATTGTCCGTTGCACACTCAACGAAAAACAAAACCCCATGTGGACCTTTACCCTCAATATTCATCTCTGCTAGCGAGAGAGCATCTTTGCCACTTGCACGTTTGATAGCTGCATCGATATTATCTTTGGGCATATTTTGCGCTTTTGCAGTCATAATAGCACTGCGCAGTTTTGGATTCATAGCAGGATCTTCGCCACCATCTTTGGCTGCCATCGTGATGATTTTACCCAACTTTGGAAACACTCTGGACATATTTCCCCAACGCTTCATTTTTGCAGCTTTACGATATTCAAACGCTCTACCCATATTTTGGTTCCTTTTTATGTAATATTAAATTCTCAAAAACTCTTGTTTTTGTAGCTCTAGGGGATTGCAAAGGACTTTAATCCTTGCCATTAAAACAAATATATCCGTTTTAATGCGTAATATTAGTAAAATTATATACTTTTATTCATCAATGATGGCAATATCACTCTCAATACGGTTGAAAAGTAACGAACGATTTTCCATTCGATACTGATAATAAAATGTATTAGTTTTCAAACTACGCAATACTGCCGTATTATAATAATTTGCATTAGAACAACGGCCAAGATAGAGAAATGTAAAGAGTAATTTAATACGTGAATCCTCAAAAATCTCATTGGGTAATGTCAAAAATGTGAAACCGTATTTCTTCATATTGATAAGATCAAATATATAATAAATAAAATCCTCAAACTTGGTATAAAAACCGTTCAAACTCTCAATTTCTTGGAAAAAGTAGTAGTAATTTTCAAGTAATTCTCGTTTTTGAATAGTCTTTGAAAGTCTAGATTTTTCACTTCGCTTAGAAGCAAAAAATGAAGGGTCAACTGCCATATAAATATTTTTTTTCTCTATAATTGCTTTACTTAAAGCCTCTTCGAAAGCATCACTCTCTTCAAAACGCAAATAAAAGAACGATTCAGAATCTTTGAATTTTTCCTCAATTTTTTCGATTGAAGGATTCGAAAAATCCAAATAAAGAGTTGGAATACCACACGACATCACATAATGACGAATCTTGCTCGCCAAAAGCGTCTTTCCAGACCCTTCTTCTCCCAAGATTAATGTATTTTGATGCAATGTCCGTTCTTTGAGCTCCAATGCTGCGATACTGTTTTGTAATCTTCCTATTTTATAGCGCATATATTATCCATTCTGCTAAATTATTGTCTTAGTATAACGCATCCAATCTTATGATTGCCAAACTTCTTGGCTTATTATTACATCACCACGATCGCTGTGGAAGCTGACTTCTCCATCACTGATATTACATTGCAGACGCATAGAGCGTTCACATAGCCCTACAATGTCACCCGTATGCAGATGAGTCACTGATAGATTTTTAAACCGTGAAAAAATAGAACTATTTTGTTTCCACCATGCCGTAGCACTTTTGAGATTATAGATGTAGACGATCACTTTATTGGCTTTACCA
The DNA here is from genome assembly GCA_945867285.1 of Sulfuricurvum sp. IAE1. Taxonomy (GTDB): domain Bacteria; phylum Campylobacterota; class Campylobacteria; order Campylobacterales; family Sulfurimonadaceae; genus Sulfuricurvum. The sequence continues at coordinate 188 of CAMBHX010000151.1, read as the reverse complement.
CATGCTTTGCGTAGACGCTTCTCATCCACCTGACCTAGTTCAATCCACAGTATCACATCACCGCTGTAATCTTTCTCCCAAATTTGCGGCTCGTCATCTCCTCCGACTCCCTTGGTAATGACGAGTCTATCAGAGGCATTCAAAACAAAGGCCACAAGACGAATCATCAGTCGCTCATCGGTCTCTGA
>CAMBHX010000150.1 GCA_945867285.1 Sulfuricurvum sp. IAE1 | reverse complement strand
CATTACAAAATAGTATGTATATTCAAGATCAATCTACCCTTATAGCAGCAGTAACAACTACAATACCATTTTCAGCGGAAGTCCCTTATGTAGCCCCCCAGCAGCAAATCGTCAAATATGCTATCACAGGAAGCGTAGAACCTGGAGACAGCTACACACTAGGCGGTATCACTTATACAGTCCAGCCGTCAGATACTTCTCTCTCAGATATTGCTGATAAATTGGTTCTAGGACTAAATGGAAGCTCTTTAGGAGGGGTAACCGGCTCTCCTCTTTCTGGAATCACCGCTTCAAAGGAGCTTAATGGAGATATTGTATTGACCGCCGATGTGTCAGGGGTGCCGTTTACAATTCCTAGTTCCAGTGCTGCCAACTTTTCACCAAATGATCAAAGTATCGTAAAACTCCCTCAATCATTCAACCAGTATTCTGAAATAGGGGGGCTTGTTACTGTTGGAAAACTAAAACTCTCCGAAGCTGCAACTGGAAAAGAGATTGTGGTCGAGGGAAATGGACTCGAATATATTGGGATGGATACCGCAGGGATACCAGATCGCTGGATCAAAAATTTGATGGATATTAACAGTATGGATGCTTACAGTACAGCTGAAGATATCTTACAGCAGCCGATTCAAGAATCAATCGATATTTGTGAGAGTGCACTTATACAGCTTAATACGATCCGTAGTGATATTGGTTCGTTCCAAAACCAGCTTGAATCGACAATGGCATCTATATCAGTCACCCGAATAATGACCATTGCTAGTGAATCACAGATACGTGACGTCGATTTCGCAGCTGAATCGGCAGAGTTTAATAAAAGAAATCTACTAGTTCAAGCAGGGAATTTCGCACTGACGCAAGCCAATGCCGATCTAAAACGAGTTATGAGTTTATTGCAGTAGAATAGCCGCCTAACACTTTGTTTTTCACCTGAGCGTGACGATTTTAGAAATACTGTTTTCAGAATGTCAAATTGAGCAGTTGTTGTGTAATTATTTTCTCTATTTTGACAGCTTTTTTTAAAATGGAGTTTATTTTGGAAGTGGCTGGAAGCTCTTTAAAGTTCTATCATAGGATTTTGTTCAATGAGTAGAACTTTCGAAGATTTAGGCTGTATTTCGATAGGATATAGCTAGTTGTTTCAAATGGTTTTGATTTGTATGAAGTACGTACACAAGGTATTTTAAGGAGTTTTTTAATGGTGGTCCCAACAAGATTCGAACTTGTGACCCCTATCTTGTCGAAGTAGAAATGAAGCCCTGAAATACGGGGTTTACTCGCTTTGGTCACCCACAATTAGTAGATATTGGGGGATAAAAGGTGACCATTTGGGTGGCCTTTTTTATTGCGATTTTAGCGATAAAATCAGGGCTTTTTTCGAGGCATAATATCCTTGATTACGCTTGCTCTTTTAACCCTTTTGCTATAAATTTTGCGAAGAGTTCAATATCATCATTCTCACCGCTTGCCATTTCTAAGCTTTGCAGATAGGCGGCTCTCTCTTCAACTTTAATAATCAGCCAAGGATACCCGCTGGATGTCAAAATAGCATTCATAATAAATCGTGCCATACGACCATTACCATCAAAATAAGGGTGAATGTAGCCAAATAAACGATGTCCGAGAACGGCTTGAACGAATGGATCATTCTCTTCTTTCATACAATCAAAATACGCTTCCATAGCATCCACCAACGCCTCAGCTGGAAGCGGTACATGTATCGAATTTCGTAAATATATCGGAGAGTTTCTGTATCCTGCCAAATGATGGCTTTCGATGATACCCGCTAAAACACTGGCTGAAAAAAGCTGACTGTGCCATTCGTGGTGTTCTTTTTTAATCATCTCAACGCAATTGATTTGATTATTGATTGCGTGGATGATATTTTTCACAACAACTTCAAACGCGTTAAAGTACCCCTTCGCCGCAAGCGCATTCCTAAAATCTTTATCCTCATCGTTATTATCAGGATTCCAACTACCAAGAGCAACTTTGTCTATCAGCTCTCTGGTGACTTTATATCCTTCAATGGATAATGAGTGATAGGCATCTTCGGTATATTTTTCCTCGATTGATTTTTCAAGGACACTGGATTCTATAAACTTTGGCTGGATATGAGGAATGTTTGCAACAACCTCTCTCCATTTTTTCCACTTGGATCTAATTCTCAGCGCATGAGGATTCTTTTCTCGTGAAAAAGTCAAAATGGGGCTCTCTTGCTCAAAAGGATTCGTAGCAATAAGATTTTCAAGGGTCGCATTTTTCCACGCACTTTGAATTCGTGCAGCATCTGATTCTCTACCAATAAAAGTCAATGCGCCCGTTAGTCTGCTTGCAGAGGGCTTCATCTTCTCATTTAACAGTATCGTGATGACAGGGGAAACATCTTTGAGCATATTAAGTGCGATTTGAGCTTCCTCAACACTGTTTTTAAAAAACAAAGGCTTCGCGTTGCAAAGAGCGGTTTCGAGCGTATAGCTGATGATACCGTTTTGTACATCCAACTCATTTTGCTTGGGGAAGTTTTTACCCGCATCATAAATTAAAATCGAAGTGCCGTGTGGAAGCGTCACAACATCGTTAATCGGCTTTTTAACCATCACAACAATTTGTTTAGGAAGAGAGGTAATCCCTGTGTGAAAAACAATCGATGACTCAGAGTTAAGACAATACGCTTTTTTAAATCTGCTCTTTAAATATTTTGCGATAAATTCAGAATACGACATATACCAAGAAGTCGTATCGCTTTCATTTTCATTGGGTTTAGACGCGTGATACCAACCTCTGATAATGCCTTTGAGAAAACCTGTTTTTTTTAAAACTTTCAAATCGTCTTGCGAAAAATCTTTGCCTTGAAACACTGAACCATTTTTTTGAAGTTTTTCAAGATTCTTCAATGCGGATACAAGTAGCTGATTGTTCATGAATCCCCCATCTTCTAGTTAAATAAGATTTCAAATATTATAACGTATATTACTATGTTTTAGGTATTTCAATAACTATGTTTTAATATTTTTGTTTACTCTACTTTATACTTGAAAATCACTATGTTTTAAGAAGAAAATAGCACTTTCATCATACTGTTTTCATCAATAACAATCCACACGGTAATCACATGTATTCACTCGAAATGCTCTTCTCTCATTATGGAAAACATCTCGGGAACTTTCATTTAACATTGTCCGTTCGGTTGACATATTTGGAGGGTTGGGTGACTTTGAAAAAAATAATGAATTCAGAAAAGGAGCTTAAGGCTTCGAAAGCCCTGTATTTAGGGGTTTGTGAATGGTGGTCCCAACAAGATTCGAACTTGTGACCACTACCTTGTCGAGGTAGTGCTCTACCAACTGAGCTATGAGACCATTACAATAAGGGCAAAATTATAGCTATTGTGAAGTTAAAGACTACTTAACTTCACAGTATTTTG
>CAMBHX010000149.1 GCA_945867285.1 Sulfuricurvum sp. IAE1 | reverse complement strand
GCAGCAGCTATTCGTCAAAAATGGATAGATCAAGGGCAAAGCCTCAATATTTTTATTACGTTGGACAAGGCTAGCGGTAAATATCTTAATGACATTTATATGCTCGCATGGAAATTGGGACTCAAATCGACCTATTATCTACGATCACAGTCACCTGAAGCTAAAAATGATATTGAAGATCGCTCCACAGAGTGCGTAGGATGCCAATAAAGCCCCTAAAAGACTCTAGTCTAACCCAACTCTTGTCTAGGATCGAAAACGGGCGCTACGGCGAAATACGTAGTGTCACCCCACTCTCCCCTACATCTATCGAAATTCGACTCAGCGTTCAAGATACGGCTCGAGGATATGATTGGATCGATATAGCATTTGTGATAAACGGTGTTAGTGATGCCAAGCTGGTCAATGACAATGTTTTGAGATTGTTGGATATGCGTGAGGGAATTTGCGCCGAAATGTCACCAAGCCGGTGCGGATTGGCGGTTGGCGAGTATAGTGGACGACTCAATGAATCATCGTTATATGTCATCGGAATGTCAATGGGGTATAAAGAACTCCCGTTTAGCGGTTAAGTAATAAATTTTCCACACAGGTTTCGATCATAGCGTATACGTTCTCAAATCCTTCAAACCCTTTGAAAAAATAGGGATCAGGGATGTCTTCACCTTCATACCCGTAATCTCCCAATTTCACAAGATTTTTGCATCCTAACGCTTTGAGATTATTGTAATTATTTTGATCGAGTGCAACAATGAGATCAAACGTTTTGAAATCTTTGTGTTTCACTTGACGAGCACGAAGAGATGAAATATCGACACCGTGGTTATGAGCGACGCGTACCGAGTTGTCACACGGTGTTTCACCCACATGCCAGTTTCCCGTCCCTGCCGAATCGACAGTGATCTCATGACCACATACTTCTATCAGTTTTCTAGCAACTCCTTCGGCAATCGGTGAGCGACAGATATTTCCTAGACAAACAAAGAGGATAGACTTCATCCCAATTTCTCTAATAAACAGATAAAGAAACCATCAATCGTATCGGTGGGTAAAATCCTTACGGCGTTTTGGATCCTCTCGTCATAGGTTTCTTTTCCCCAGTGCGTGAGGGGCTTTTGTGTATTTTCAAGCGGCAAATGGATAGGAAGTGTAGACAAATGTTCCCCGTGGCGTTTTAGGAGATAGTTTAGTGGTGATTCGTTCTCTTCAGGGGAAAATGAGCAGGTTGAGTAGACGAGTCTTCCTCCTACTTTGAGGGCATCGTATGCTGACAGCAGCATGCGTTGTTGGAGCTTGGAGGTCTCCTTGACCTTGTGGATGCTCCAATAACTCATGCTTTTTGGATCGTGGGTTTTGAACCGTGCTTCGCTTGAACACGGGGCGTCAAGAAGTATACGATCAAACATCTCAGGACACTTTTTTCCCACACTACGACCATCGGTCATGTAGGTGTGAGCGTTAGTAACCCCTTGTGTCTTGAGATTGTCGCACATCCGAAAAAATCGCTCACGTTGCATCTCCACCGCTGAAAGCCATCCGGTATTTTGCATCATCCCTGCTAACATCAGTGTTTTACCTCCCGGTGCTGCTGCCAAATCTAACACGGTTTCGTCTGGTCTGGGGTCGAGCAATAGCGGGGGAATCATAGAGGAGAGGTTTTGGATATAGAGTTCTCCCTCGTAAAACATCGAAGTTTGGGTGAGAGCTTGTTTGTCAGCATTAGCTATTCGATAGACACCATCGAGCATATCCCATGAAATTTTTTCAAACACGATGTTAGCAGATGTTAGTTTGGCTTCGAGCAGTTTCGGGGTGGACTTGAGAGTATTGACACGAAAGGTGACATTTTTGGGTGAATCAAATGTATGGAGTATTTGGAAAAGATTTTCACGCGGAACAATACGCTCCAAGCGCTCTTTAAACGCTTCAGGTAGACTCATCGAATCACACCATCGACGATTGGGACGAAATCACATGCTTCCAATGCATCTTCGAGAATCTGACGGCCTTGTTTGGTGAAGCGTGTGATGACTTGTTCACGTCCCTTTTCCATAGGAGCGATAAGTATTCCTCCTTCACGTAGTTGATCAAAGAGTTTTTGTGGGATGGTTCGTGCTGAGGCAGAGAATAAAATGCGATCAAACGGAGCATATTGTTCCCAGCCGTTTTGTCCATCATCAGTACGAGTGTGAATGTTGCTTAGCTGTAGCGATCGAAAGCGCTCTTTGGCTTCACTTAGGAGAGTTTCAATGCGCTCGATAGTAAATACCCGACGAAATAGTTTGGAAAGTACCGCCGCTTGATAACCGCTACCGCATCCTATTTCTAAAACACTATCGCATCCTGTCACATTGAGATATTGTGTCATTTTAGCGACGGTAAGGGGTGAGGAGATGTATTGTTGTGCACCGATGGGAAGAGCATCGAGTCGGTAGGCGTTATGACGAAGTGCCAGAGGGACAAAAACCTCCCGATTGGTCTGGATGATGGCATTTTTAACCGCAGGGCTGATGGGGTATTTTTTGACAATTTCTTCTGCCATTTTAGTTGTTTTAATAATGGTGACTTTATCGATCATTGTCCTATTCCTAAATCCAAATATCGTCTCATGGAAGCAATGGTGCGTTGTTCGTACGTGGACGATAGACGCTCTAAGCCATTGTTTCGCTGTTCATGCCCAAATGGGTTGATAATACCCCCAGCAGCACTGGTGTCATCGTTGTTAGCATCACTGGCTACTACATAGCATTGATTCATCACTGCAAGCGCATTGGTGAGGGTGGCGAAGTGTTCAGTGCGGATTTTACCCCATTGAGCAGGAATAGCAATTAGGTCACATCCTTCTAGTGTTTGCCATAGGTGTTTAAAGCGCAATTCAAAACAAATCAATATCCCGATTTTGAGCCCATCGTGGATAAAAGAGATAATTTTGTTTTCATCCCCAGCGGTGAAATGTTCCACTTCTCTACCCAGTGGAAAAAGTTTGACTTTGGATTGAGCGTGAATTACACCATCGCCACTTAATGCGTAGGCAATGTTGTAAATTTCACTCCCAAGGCGTGTAATGGCGGTAAAAATGAGTAAACGGTTTCCCAAAAATCCCATGAGTTTATCGAGTGCATAGGGTGTGAAGGCGGCAGCTTCTTCAAATCTATCATATGCAAACCCTGTAAGCGCCACTTCGGGTGCCACAATGATTGTCTCTTCTGGACTTTGAACGATGTGCAAGATAAGTTTCGTGAGATTGTTTTCAAAGATTTCTTCTGTAGCCAGACACAGAGAGACAAGCGGTTTAGAAATCATCAAAACTGAGACTTCCTTTGGAGTAATTCGTAACAGTTCCCTCGAAAAAGTTGGTTTTCTGGTCATTAAACTTGGAGAAATCATCAACCCATTTGATAGGGTTGGCAACATTGTAGAGTTTTTTCATTCCTACGGCG
>CAMBHX010000148.1 GCA_945867285.1 Sulfuricurvum sp. IAE1 | reverse complement strand
GGGATTGGTTTCATAAACTGTCCCATCATTTGTCCCACAAACGCCATAGGAACCATGGTGAGGATAATAGCTAATGTTGCTATATTGGTGGGCGCTCCAATTTCATCCGTAGCGATAACCATAAGCTCATCTGTATCTAGATGTAGTGCATCAGGTGAGTGAAAATGACGATGGATGTTTTCGATAACGATGATGGCAGCATCCACGAGAAGCCCCAGACTTAGTAAAAAAGCAAAGAGGGTGATACGGTTGATGGTTTGCCCGGTGAGATAGGCAACAAAGAGGGTGATTGCCAAAATAGCAGGGACGGTGAGAGTAACAATGAGAGATTCTCTCCAGCCTAGGACAAACACCAGCAAAATAGCGATGATAACAATAGACAGCAGAAGATGAAAGACCAGTTCATTAACTGCTTCATCTGCCCGTTCACCGTCATTGCGGGTGATGACATAATTTATCCCCTGTGACTTCATAAGCGCTTTGTATTTTTCCAGTTCACCTTTGACGGCATCGGCAATCATTACTGAGTTGGTTCCTTGAAGCTTTGAGACGGTGAGTGTTACTTGATTTTTGAGGAGTGAGAACTTTCCATCTTCTGCTTTTGTACTTACGAGTGCGGATTTGAAGTTTTGAATATCAGCACCTTGCGAAATAAATGCAATATCACGTAAATAAATAGCACTTCCGCCGTATTGAGCGACGATAATATTGCCGACATCCTCGACACTCTCAATAGCATTGTCAACGCTCATCATTACAATTTCATTGGAAGCAGTTTTTCCTTTGATAGAAGGTATACTATACGAAAGGGCTTGAATCCCTTGAACCACTTGACCTAAAGAGAGATTATATCCAGCTAGACGATTGATGTCTACTTGGACGTTGTATTGATGTTTTTTAGCTCCCTTGACATCGGTTACGGCAACATTAGGTAGACCGTTGATGTGGTGTTGAATAAACTTGACTTTGTCGTAGAGGAGTGTTGGGTCGATAGTCGGGTTATTAGAATAAAAGGCAACCGATAAAATAGGAATATCAACATAAATATCCAGTGGTTTAATGATGGGTTGCATCGCACCTTTTGGTAGAATATCGATGTTTTGCATAATTTTGTCGTAGATTTTGAGATTGGAGTCCTCTTTTGCTTCACCGATGTAAAATGCGGCATTAATAACACCTACATTATCCATCGCCATACCATGAATACTCTCAATACCTTTGACTTCTTTGAGTTTACGTTCTAAAGGTTTAACGATGATGTTTTCCACTTCACGGGCTGTGGCACCAGGCATAGCGACAATAACGGTGGAACCACTCACCACCATTTGAGGATTTTCTTCTCGTGGCATTAACATAAGAGCAATATATCCAATAACAAAGAGAAAAATACCCAGGATCATCGTAAGCGGGTTGCGTAAAAATCCACGAGCAAGTTTCCCAGCTACATCTTGAGGCACATAAGAAGAGTGTTGATGTTTCATATTATTCTCCTAGTTGAGCTCAACCGTAGCGTACATTCCAGGGTAAACTGCTACAGGAGCTTTAAATGATATTTTGATTTTAAAAGTATGAGTCATAGGGTTGGAGCTGGGTATGACTGAGCTGATAGTTCCAATACCAACAAAACCATTGGAGGGGATAGATATTTTGATTTTTTTACCTATGGATGCCATTTTGAGATTACTTTCTGCTATTTCTACTTCAATTTTTAGAGTGCTTAGATCTGATAACACAATAGCACTCATACCAGGCATCGCCATTTCACCCACTTTAATGTTCTTAGAAATAATGACACCATTATTGGGGGCAGTGACACGTAAATATTTGTATTGGTTGGTTACTTCACCTTGACGAGCCTTCGCTTGCGACACTTGACGTTCAGAGATCTTGATCGTGTTTTTGAGATTTTTTTCAGCAAGTTCGAGATTTTCTACTTCGTAGCGGCTCACCATGTCTTGGGCATAAAGACGCCGATGACGTTCGAGATTGACTTTGAGATTTTCGTATTGATTTTGGTACATCTGTAAGGCTAGTTGTGCTTGATCAATCCCCATATCAACTTGTGTTTTTGCTGAATCGATTTCACGTGAATCGATAGTGTAAAGAACATCGCCCTTACGAACACGAGACCCTTCAGAGACATTGACACTGGTAACATATCCCATATTGCGACTAGTGATGGTTTTTTGGTTGTCAGACACAATAACACCTGAAAGTGTGAGTCCTGCTGCACTTAGTGTTGCACTCAAGAGTAGTAGTGAGGTAAAAAGTTTCATTTGGTATCCCCGTTATGTAGTTTTTCGAGAGCAAAAATGCGCTCATTGCGTTGATTTTTCACCGCTTGAAGGTTGATGATTTGTTCTATTTGAGCCGATTGTTTGATGAGTAAATCGCTCATAGACGAGAGGTGCTCTTTGTAGCGTCCTTCGTAATTGTGATAGATTTGGGTGGAGAGTTCCAGCTCTTTTTCTAAACTAGCGATTTGAGCGTCGAGATTGGTTATTTCGGTGCTTATCTTGTCGTATTGTAAGGCAATCCCTTTTTTGGCGAGTTGCGCTTGGGTAGAAGTTTTGAGATGTTCGATGCGTGATTTTTCGATTCCAGCGTTGTCAATCCCACCGTTAAAGAGGTTCCAGCTGAGCTTAGCACCAATAGTGTACGCTGCATGGTCACTAAAATCTCCTAAAAAAGTGTCATCCGCAGTACTTGCTTGGGCAAAAGCACCCAATGTTGGAAGTAGGGGAGCTCGGGCTACATCAACCATGCTCGCACGCAGTTCTAAACCATGTTGTGCTTTTTGGATATCGCTGTTGGAGGCTAAAATATCCGATTGTGTGAGAGTGGTGATCGCACGATCTTGAGTTGGGATGGTAATTTCTTTGACTTCTTGGTCAAGTAAAAAACTTACATACTGTAAGGTAAGCTTTTTATTCCCCTCCATTTGGACAATGAGTCTGTCAACATTAGCTTTTTTGGATTCTACTTCGAGGAGGTCTACTTTTTTGGCGTACCCCTCTTTGAGCATCTGTTGAGTTGTTTTATGCAGTGTTGAAATGTTTTTTTGAATAAGTTTGAGCTGACCAATAGAGTGTTCTAGCAGTGCCATGTCGTAGTAGCTTTTACGAGTTTCATAGATTTTTTCTGCGGTTACATTAGCCGTATCGAGTTGCTTGATTTTTTCCATTTGCTCTGCAATGTTTTGATACGAGCTTAGTTTACCACCAGTATAGAGTGGGAGCATGTAGGTGAGCTTGCTTTGGAAAAAGTTTTGATACCCTGGATAATTGAGGTCTTTGGGTTGGGTTGACAAGAGTTCTTGTCCATCGATAGGTGTACCGTTAAAAATTGCATTACCTAATGGACCTAAAAATTCATTAAATCCAAAATCACCAAAGGTTGCTTCTCTAGAGCTAAGTTTGAACCCAAAAACATTGCCTGCATCATTAGA
>CAMBHX010000147.1 GCA_945867285.1 Sulfuricurvum sp. IAE1 | reverse complement strand
ACAAAACCTATGATTTACAAATTATTTTTTGGTAAATTCGTACATTCCATAAAAATCTTTTAGTGGTAAACTCTTTAAATAAAAATGAGCATTTTTTATAGAGAGTATTTGTTTATAAATTAAATTCAAATTCTATGGAATCGATGTTCTCATGTGGCAGGACTTCGTGTGCATATTCCAAATACAAACCGCTTTCGTAGAAAAAGCGTAAAATATCTCGGTCGATCTCATTGTCTTTTGCCATAAAATAGAGAATTTTCATCACCTCTGAGAGTTTTTTTGCTTTTTTGTAGGGTCGATCAGAAGCGGAAAGGGCTTCAAAAATATCTGCGATTGCTAAAATACGGGCTTCGAAACTGAGTTCATCTCCTTTAAGCCCCAGAGGATACCCCTGCCCGTTTATTTTTTCGTGATGACCACATGCAATTTCAGCCACACGTGCAAACTTTTGAGGAAAAGGGAGTTGATTAAGCATTCTTAGACTCATCACAGCATGGTTATTAATGATGTCGCGTTGCTCATTTGTAAGTGTCCCTTTTTGAACGCAAAGATTAGTGACTTCATCATCGTTTAGAATGGCTTCATGGCTGTTATCGATGGAAATAAAGCGTTTTGCAATGGTGCGTATGCGGGTTACATTTTTGTCACTGAAAAATTCGGCTCCTTTATTGGCAGCAGATAAAAATGCGTATTCTTCATCGAGTGCAGCAAGAGTGTTGTTATAATCATCGATACTTATTGTCTGTTCTAAAAATGCAATCCGAGCATCTCGCTTTAAGAGTTCAAATTTGAGTTTGACTGTTTTGATTCGATCGTATATAGTCTCTAGTTTGGTAGATTTATCAATAATATGTTCAGGTGTTGTGATTTTTCCAATATCATGCATCAAGCCTGCAAATTTTATTTCTGTTAGTTGATTTTCTGTGTAGTGAATATGGCCAAATGTCTCTTTATCCTCGTTGATTCCATGGGCTAGTGCGAGGGAGAGTTGAACCATGCGATTGATATGACCTGCAGTATAGGGAGATTTTTCTTCTATGGCAACGTTTATTGTATTTAAAAATGATTCGAGTAAAAGTTCTAAATCGTTGATAAGTTGTTGTTTGTTGATAGCAACGGCAGCTTGAGATGCTAAAGACATTGCTAACTCTTCATCTAATGCATCAAAAGGAATGATGCTTCCATCACAATCCATTTTATTGATAAGTTGGAAGACTCCTATCAAATTGTCTTCATGGTCTTTTAGGGGTACGACCAAGGTCGATACTGTACGGTAACCTGTGCGTTGATCAAAGTCGATAGTACCTTTAAAATCATAGAGGGTAGAAACACGAATGTCTGGTATATTTATGGTTATGTCTTTTTTGAGTGCACAAACAACAGCAACCATGTTTTGATTGAGTTCACCTGCTTTATTGTAAAGCTCCAAAGGTTGCCATCCAATAGGTTCAGATGTTCCACCCATATGAATATGCAGGGTGTCATTTTGAATGACCTTAAAATCAAGTTGTTTAGCAACTGGATTGTAAAGATAGAGCGTTCCAGCGTCAGCTGATGTGAGTTGTTTGGCGTGCGTAATTATTTTTTCAAGGAGAGAATCGATATTTTTTTCAGACGAAAGAGCTGTTCCTATTGACGCCATTTGTGAAATGATGGAATAACTATTTTGTGATTGAGTAGGGTTTGCAAATTCTATACTATTCATTACATATCCTAATTTTAAGTATGGAGCCTCTTTAAAATTTTCAAATCAATTCTCTAATCTAACATTTTTGGAAATTTAAAAAAAGCTTGTCAAAGTTGAATTTTCCAATGTTTTAGGTAAAATATTAAACTAGAAAAACAATAACGATAGAAGAAGCTTTACGGTAGACATTGTACCGACCCGCTCTAAAATGTCAATTAAAATCTTTGATTTTTTAAAAATTATTTTTTTTGCTATTAATAAGAAAAATTTCTAACGGTTTTTTTTATTATGATTCCAATTAATAGTATATAATAGGCACTATGTAAAAAGCTCGCTAAAACTTAATTTGATCATTATCCTTTAATACTTTTCCACCATTTTTTAAAAGTCCAAGTGTATTGAGTTCATGAATAATCGTTGGGGCAAAAAGTGCTTTGAGATGCATGGTATACACGCTAAAATCTTTTCTTTTACACTGTCTTAGCTCTTCATTGAGTAGCGCTGGAGTGAGATGTTTGCTATCATATGCTAGTTTTACAAAACTTGAAGGAAAAGAGACTTCAGTGACCAGCGTATGAATATGGGGGTTCTCATCAAGCAGTTCCCAGACACGAGAACATTTATATGTGTCGGCAGTAAATAAAATCCCTGAACCGTTTTTTTCAATTTTATAGCCACAGCTACCGTCGGTATGGTTGGTTTTAAAAGGAGTAAGTGTAATGTCATCGATAAGAGAAGGTTCTTCAAGTGAAATCTCAATAAGTTCGATGGTTTTATCAGTATGGCCGATGAGGTTGATTTCTTCGAAATTAGGCCAAATACGATGATTAAAGATAAATTGACGTAAATCATCCAAGGTCTCTTTGAGTCCATATATCTTTAGAGCGATGGATTTTTGCGTGACGAATAAATCGGCTAGAAAAGGGATATCGATAATGTGATCAAGATGCGAATGGGTAAGAAAAATATGTTCAATCGTGAAAACATCATCTCCAAAAGTATTGATAAGATTGCCCGCATCGATAACACAATGTTTGGAAACACGAACGCATGTTGTCCCTTGTGTTTGGGTCCGAGTCCCCCCTGTGCCCAAGAATTGTATGGCGTCCATAGTCAGCTACCTCTTTATATTGAGTTTATTATAATACAAATATGCCGAATATGGGTATTTTTTATCACAAAGGGTCGTTTTTTTTAAAGGTACTTGTGCTATTCTTTGGCACTAACTGTCACAAAGGGTATGCATGTCGCTCAAAGTCGTCCTATCTCACAAAACTCATTATACTTTTGATAAACCTATTAACCTTTCTCCTCATATTATTCGTTTGCGCCCTGCGCCCCACAGCCGTACTCCCATCGAGGCGTATTCACTCAAAATCAAGCCCGATAACCATTTTATAAACTGGCAGCAAGACCCATTTGGAAACTATTTGGCTCGCATCGTTTTTCCTGAAAAAACAACGGAACTTGCTATTGATGTAGAAGTATTGGCGGAATTGGTGAGTATCAATCCATTTGATTATTTTGTGGAAGAGAGTGCTGAAAAATTCCCTTTTGATTATTCTAAGGCAATGAAAAAAGAACTAGCACCTTATTTGGTTATTGAAGAAAAAGGGAAAAGTCTTTTAAAGTTGGTCGATTCGATTAGTCTAAAACCTCGTCCTATCAATGATTTCTTAGTTGAACTCAACATGAAAATTAATCAATATTTGAGCTATACGTTGCGCATGGAGCCAGGCGTTCAGACCTGTGCCGTGACGCTCAAGGGAAAAACAGGCTCATGTCGTGATTTT
>CAMBHX010000146.1 GCA_945867285.1 Sulfuricurvum sp. IAE1 | reverse complement strand
CTGTCCTCCAGAAAGCTTGTGAGGTAGGCTGTCCAGGTGCTCCTCATCTAATCCCATATGCGCCAATAGACTCTCATACCCTTGCATCGATACTACATCCAAAATTTGTTCACGGATAGTATAGGTGGGATGAAAGGAGCTGTAAGGGTCTTGAAAAACTTGCGAGAGCGAAACAGTACGAATGCTTCCTGATTGAGGCTTTAAGCGTCCTAAAATCAACTCAAACAGTGTTGATTTACCGACACCGCTTGGACCAAGAATAACTTTGACTTCACCTATGCCCAAGTGAAGCGAAAAATTATCAAAAATTTTAGTCTCGTTAGTGTAGCCGAAGGTGAGATTGGTTATTTCCAAAACACTCAACGAATTTGCCCTTGACCGTAGATTTTATATTTGTAGGTGGTTAACCCCTCAACACCCATAGGACCTCGTGCGTGGAGTTTGTTGGTACTAATCCCCACTTCTGCTCCAAAGCCAAATGCCCCTCCATCGGTAAAGCGAGTGGACGCATTTACATACACACATGCAGCATCAATGCTGTTTAAAAACTGCTCAGCTGCAGAGATGTTTTCAGTGATAATTGCCTCGCTATGACCTGAGCCAAAGCGGACAATGTGTTCTATTGCGCTCATTACACCTTCTACAATTTTAATGTTCAAAATATTGGCTAAATATTCTGTATTGAAGTCATCATCACTTGCAAGGGCTACATGGATAAAACTTTGTGTTTTTTCACACCCTTTGAGTTGTGTTTTTGCTTCGTCAAAAGCCTCTTTGAGTTTGGGTAAAATATCCGATGCGATAGCAGCATCAATCAACAATGTCTCCATAGCATTGCAGACACCAGGACGCTGTACTTTGGCATTTAGAGCAATTGCTATTGCGTTGTTAATATTGGCATCTTTGTCGATATAAGTGTGACATAAACCTTTATCGTGTTTAACGACTGGGACACTGGCATTTTGACTCACAAACTGTATTAGTGCCTCACCGCCACGTGGAACTATTAAGTCCACATATTTATCCATTCTGATGAGTTTTGCCACCCCTTCACGTGAAGAGTCAGGTAGCAGGGCTATAAGTTCTTTAGGTAACGCATTGTCTGTCAAAACGTTTTGAAGCACTTGAGCAATGGCATTATTGGAATGCTCCGCTTCTTTTCCTCCTTTTAGAACGCATCCATTAGAGCTTTTAAAACATAATGCTGCAGTGTCAGAGGTGACATTAGGACGGGATTCATAAATAATTCCAACTACACCAATGGGAATGGAAACCTTTTCAATTTTTAGATTGGCGTCAGTTACCCACCCCTCTATCACACGTCCAACAGGGTCTTTTAATGCGGCAATCTCTTCGATGGCTACTGCCATATTGTCAATACGTTTGGCATCTAGCATTAAACGCTCTTTGAGTGAACTGCTGAGATTTGTATCTAGAGCTATTTGCATATCAATAGTATTGGCAGCGATAATATTTGTGGTATTGTTTCGTAAAGCTTGCGCCATCTCTCTCAAAATACGGTTACGTTCACTTCCACTCATAGTTGCCAAAACACGACTGGCAGACTTTGCATTTTCTAAAAATTGTTCCATTCTTAAATCCTTATGTTATCTCTTTATTGATCAATGTGGAGAGCTTATAAAATTCATTTTTCTTGAGCAACAGACTCATCGCAGCTATGACTGAGCTTCGACGAAAGTTTTTTTGATATTGTTCTATTTTATTCATACAACGCACTCCTTCTTGGAGGTCTTGCGCATCACAGGCTTCTTTTAATTCCTTCAAAATAGCAACAAAAAAGATATTTTTTGTAAAACGATAAAAAATATCTGTCTCTTTTTGTGGCTCTTTTTTGGGAGAAATGATAGGAATATTGTCGTATTCTTGAAGAATTGCTTCTTGGTTTTGAATACTAATTTCATCATTACGGATCAAATCATTATCGTCAAAAATTTTGTTTCGTGGGCTGAAACCTTTCCAAGCAAAAATAAGTCCCCCGATAAAAATCAAGACTAAAACAGGAATCCATAACCATTCATAGCTACTATCTCTTTGATTTTTTTGCTCTACTTTTGAGATCTCTATTGTAGGTGATACTTTTGTTTTTTGAGATACTGTTTTGCCAATGATAGGAGTCTTTTGCTTAACAATGTTAGGTTTTATCTCTATTTTTTCAGGGGATACCAATGCTAAGACAACAGCTCCTTGTGTGGGGCCATAATAATGATCTGTATAAGCATCCGTATATGTTTTTTTAAAGTGCTTCAAAATAACTGTAGCTTCATCAACAGTTTTTATGGGCTCAATAACTAGAATATAGGCACGCCCTGACTTTCGTGCTACAAAGTCAAAATGGTATTTATTTCGTAGTTCTATTTCATCTGGAGCGATTGTTGATTCTAACTCTTTAAGTTTGGCTTGTGCCTCATCAAATGTTGCAAATGAGTTTAAGACAACTTTTTCACCTTGTATATCAAGCGCAAACAGTAGTGAAGATGTAAACAATATCAAATAAAGCATTGAGAGCAGTTTCATCATTATCCCTATTGTAAAGAGTTATTATAGCTACACGTAGATTAAGAGAAGTAAAAAGGAAGATCAAGAGGGGAGGTTGCCAAAGGAGAAATCAGCTCCCTTGGCGTATAGAATATTGCTTACTCGATTTCAGCGTCGATAACGTCATCGTCTTTTTTAGCATTTGAAGCAGGTGCTTCGCCTGCTTCGTTTTGTTTGTACATTTGCTCTGCCATTTTGTGGCTTGCATCTGCTAGTTTTTTGGTAGCTGTTTCGATTTGCTCTTTGGTAGAGTCGGTATTTTTCAACACGGCTTTGAGCTCGTCGAGCGCTTCATCAATCGCTGCTTTTTCGCTTGCGTCGATTTTGTCTGCCATCTCTTCGAGAGATTTTTCAGTTTGACTCACAAGTGCATCCGCTTGGTTGCGAAGTTCTACTACTTCTTTGCGTGCCATATCTTCGGCTTTGTGGTTTTCAGCGTCTTGGACCATTTTATTGATCTCTTCTTCGCTCAATCCGCTTGAACCAGAGATAGTGATGGACTGAGATTTACCTGTCCCTTTATCGGTAGAGCTTACTGTCAAAATACCATTGGCATCAATATCAAATGTTACTTCGATTTGTGGAACACCACGTTTGGCAGCAGGAATACCTGTCAACTCAAATAATCCCAATGACTTGTTATCGCGAGCGAACTCACGTTCACCTTGACCGACAGAGATAGATACTGCAGGCTGGTTGTCTTCTGCTGTTGAGAAGACTTGTGATTTTTTCACCGGGATAGTAGTCCCTTTTTCGATGATCTTCGTCATAACACCACCAAGAGTTTCGATCCCGAGTGACAATGGCGTAACGTCAAGCAAAAGAACGTCTTTGACATCTCCACGTAAAACCCCACCTTGGATCGCAGCACCAGCAGCTACAACTTCATCAGGATTTACCCCTTTGTTGAGTGTTTTACCGCCGAACTCATCGGATACCATTTTTTGAGCGATTGGCAAACGAGTTGAACCACC
>CAMBHX010000145.1 GCA_945867285.1 Sulfuricurvum sp. IAE1 | reverse complement strand
AGAACCGATAACCGCTGGAAATTGTGTCAATCCTGCTTTATCAAGCTCTTTTGGAGTCATAGGAGCATCAGTTGCACCAAAATCAACGATACGCTCAGAGATTTGCTTGATACCGCCACCTGAACCGATTGACTGGTAGTTAACACGAGTCGTGGTCGCTTTTTGGTAGTAGTATTCCCAGTCGTAATAACATGGAGCTGGGAATGTTGCACCCGCACCGTTAATCTTGTCAGCTGCGATCATAGACGTAGTTGCGATGGCAGCGATTACTGCACCTTTAATAAGGTTTGTTAGCATGGATAATCCTTCGTGGTTTTTTATTTCGGCATTGTAGTGCCATTGGGTAACAAAAAGGTTACAAGATATGGTACACTATTGTAATCAAACGGAGACAATAGTAGTCTACAATCACACCTTTACGTTATCAACCAAAGGCTAAACTATGTTACCACGTTATGAAAACAAACTCAACGATATTCGAGCACAGCTTTCCAGTCTGATTGCCGCTATCATACTTGCCAATCAAGATACACTTGCTGCATTTGAAACCAATCAAAACGACCTGTATGAGCGTGCCAAAAATCACCTCAAGAGCATTCAAATCAATGCTAATGCTATAGATAATGAGGTTATTAAAACACTTGCACTGTATGGACCTGAAGCGGATGAGCTTCGACTTTTGGTTGCCTTTTTAAAGATGACCAATGAGCTTGATCGGATTGGTGAAAATATGAAAAAATACACAACAAGACTACAGGACCTTTGTGCTGGAGAGTGTGATATTACGCCTATGACATCTTCTATTATCCAGTTGCAAAAAACGACTCTGAATGCTCTTAATTATATTCATGAGTATTTGGACAATGTAGGAACCTCTGATGCACATGAGCTTTTCCGCAAAGTATCGGTTGAAGAGTCTAAAAATGATGATCTCTTTTCTATTATCGAAAAAGATCTTCTTACTTTGATTGTTCAATCGCATGAGCTCTCTGCTGATTATGTCAAAGTGCTTGCCACTTTACGTAAGCTGGAGCGAACGGGTGACCGTACAGTCAACATCGCTGCCCTTCTTTTGTATGCGCAACAAGGCGGCGAGTTAAACTATCATAATTAAGGAAGCTTTGGATGAATGGACTTATAGTCATCGTCGAAGATGAAGAAGATATTTTAGAGCTCATGGAGTTTAATCTTGGTCGTGAGGGATTTGAAACCATCGGCTTTCTCAATACCAAGCGTGTTGCTGAAGTTCTTGAAGAAGAACATGTTGACTTGATTTTAATGGATAGAAATCTCCCTGGGACGGAGGGAAGTGAATTTATCTCATCTTTACGTCGCCAAGGGGTAAGTACACCAGTGATTTTTATCAGCGCCAAAGACAAAGACGAAGATATTGAGTCGGGCTTTGAACGAGGTGGGGACGATTATCTCACTAAACCTTTTAGTATGAAAGAGTTGGTGTTACGAGTTAAAGCGATTTTACGCCGTACGCAAAAGTCAGTCAAGCTTGGGAATCTTACTTATCGAGATATAACACTTAACCTCGCGTCACGTACTATTAGCATTGAAAACAAGCCTATTGAACTCACCAAGCTCGAATTTGATTTATTGTATGCTCTTATCAGTAATCAAAACATCGTTTTAGATCGTGATTATTTACTCGAACACGTATGGGGAGGGGATGAGATGTATCAAGACCGTACTGTAAATGTCGCCATCAATCGGCTCAAAGAAAAAATTGATCCCGACAAAAGCAAAGACTATATTAAAACGGTACGGGGAGTGGGATATACCTTGTGCTAAAAATCCATCAGCTTTTTTTCCTCAATACATTAGCATTGTTTGTTGGAACACTCTTGATTGCCTCTTTGATTGGTTACTATACGCTCAAAGAGATGATTATCAATGATAATATTGACCATCTCAAGAGAACATTAGAGCTCGTTGCGCTACGTTCAAACCAGTCCAATAGTCTGGACCACTATGTCAATGCAATACACAATCAAACCGATTACCGTGCCACTGCATTTGACACCAATACAAGGGTATTAGCTGAGAGTAATATTGACAAACGTTCCGTTGATTCAACTCTCAATCGACAAGAAATTATGAATGCGATTACACAACCTTATGGAGTCGACGTACGTCACTCTATAACCCTTGATGAGGATTATATTTTCGTTGCCAAACAAATCGCATTTCAAGGTGATATTGTCATTTTACGTCTAGGGGTCACGCTGCACAGTGTAATGGAATATTTTTATCAGCTGTGGCTTCGACTTGCTGCATCGTTTGCTTTGTTTATTTTGATTGCACTCATTCTTGCGTATAAAATTTCCAAAAAAGTTCAGCACGATATTGCTCAAATCACTCATTATCTTCATGAAATTTCAGCCAAAAACTATTTAGCAGTGTTAAAGCCCCAATATTTTAGGGAGTTTTTACAAATCACTCTTTTGCTCAAAAATCTGGTCAAAAAACTACGAAACCGTGATAAACAAAAGCGTAAACATACTGCACGTCTACGTCTCATCAACAAGCAGCAAAATGACATCCTTTCTGCCATCAGTCATGAGTTCAAAAACCCTGTTGCCGCTATTGCAGGGTACACTGAAACCCTTCAAGAAGATCCAACGCTAAGTCTCGCCATACGAGACAAGTTTTTAGGAAAAATTCATTCAAATGCTTTAAAAATAAGTACGATGCTTGATCGTCTAGCCCTCTCTGTCAAGCTTGAAAACAATGACCTCTCGATTAAAACTACGAGGTTTGATCTTGATGCTTTGTGTCGTGATGTCACATCAACACTTCAGGGAAAATACCCTAATCGTACTATTGTGTATGAGGGTAGAACTCAAGAAGTGGTGGCGGATAAAACCATGCTTGATCTTGTCATCATCAATCTCATTGATAATGCTATTAAATACTCCGAAGATGAGGTTGTGCTCAAGCTCACGGATAATAATCTTGAAGTAATTGACAAAGGTATCGGAATTTCTCCTGATGAATTGGAACATATTGCC
Source organism: Sulfuricurvum sp. IAE1 (assembly GCA_945867285.1). Lineage (GTDB taxonomy): Bacteria > Campylobacterota > Campylobacteria > Campylobacterales > Sulfurimonadaceae > Sulfuricurvum. The sequence goes on along the minus strand of CAMBHX010000145.1, from coordinate 559 downwards.
AATAAATTTTATCGTGTTCAAAAAAATAGCTGGGATAATTCTATGGGTTTAGGACTTGCTATTGTCAGCTATATCTTAAAATTGCACAATGCAACACTCCAGATTCAAAGTACATTGGGTGTTGGCTCGACGTTTGGATTTTCACTCACTGGGCTGATCGCTAAATAATGATTCCCCTCACATGTCGTCTTGATCCTGTTTTAGCAACACTCTATGCCAACAATATCACCCCTATTGTCGTCGGGGGATATGTGCGTGATGCCCTCATGGGGATTGATTCCAAAGACATTGATATAGAACTTTATGGTGTATCATCACTCGAAGATCTCGAAAATCTTTTAAAGCCTTTTGGAAAAGTAGGGGTGTATGGGAAAAGCTTCGGGGTCCTTAAACTCAAGATTGATGATTTAGACATCGATTTTTCTCCTCCCCGTACTGAATCTAAAAATGGTTTTGGACATACTGGATTTACAGTAGAGTTTACTGGCAATCTAGATTTCGAGAGAGCTAGTGCTAGACGGGACTTCACGATAAACGCTATTGGCTATGACCCAAAATC
>CAMBHX010000144.1 GCA_945867285.1 Sulfuricurvum sp. IAE1 | reverse complement strand
GATCTCAACAAAGGAAAGTTAATCTCGGGGATGAAACTGGCTGCAAATTATGAAAAAATGGATTATGATTATGCCAAGGTTATGGCCAAATCTACCGACTTAAGTGACCGAACAATTCTACATATAGATATTATCCAAGAGTTTGCATCACTACCCAATACAGAGTTTAAATTCAGATTTGCTACTATCAATGCCGATCCTAGCAGCAAAACATCTCCAACACTCACACGCGATTATGAATCCTATGACGAATATCGCTTTGAGATAAACTACTTATTTTGATAAAAATATTTACCGGGCACTGAAAATCTTGGTATATTTAAAAATAACCGCTTATTTTTAAATTATTTCATTGACACCAAAGGAATAATCCGCTATAATTCCCATCCACAAATCGTATAACCGAACGATGCGTGTATGTGTGTCTCGTTAGCTCAGCCGGTAGAGCATTTCACTTTTAATGAAGGGGTCGATGGTTCGAATCCATCACGAGACACCATTTTTTCTTCCCACTTTTTGAGTGGCTCCATCATCTAACGGTTAGGATCCCAGGTTTTCATCCTGGTCACAGGGGTTCAAATCCCCTTGGAGTCACCATACAAAATCCCCTATTTTACGTACTTTTAACCACTCTAAGATTTATTGGGTCTCCAAATAGGTGTCCAACTTTTTTAAAAACTTTTCTAGAGATAATGATACTTAGACCCTTTTTAGTTCCTTTTTAGTTCTACCGCTCTATCATTTCACCTAATTATTTTCATGAGGAAATTCCCTGCAATCATACGACCTCAAAATCATTTTCATGAGCTTTATTATTTTAATCGGGGCTGGAGCGCTATTACTGATGCTTCCCTTTGCACATAATGGTGAATTGAGATTTATTGATGCAATTTTTACTGCTACGTCTGCGGTGTGTGTGACAGGACTGATTGTCAAAGATACTCCTGTTGATTTCACCTCTTTTGGGCACATTATCATCCTCATGCTGATCCAAATCGGGGGGATTGGCTATATGAGTGCCGTTACATTTATGGCGATTATTCGTCGTAAAAAACTGGGCTACCGAGACCGACTCATCCTCAAAGAATCTCTCAACCATCCTGGTATGAGCGGGGTTTTTCGATTTGTTAAAATTGTATTTGCCAGTATTATCATCATTGAACTTATGGGTGCACTGATATTGACGTTGCGTTTTTGGGCGGATATGGAGCTGGGAAAAGCTGCATGGTTTGGACTGTTTCACTCGATTTCAGCGTTTAATAATGCCGGTTTTTCACTCTTTAGTGATAATATGATGGGATTTCGTGGTGACTTTATTATCAATATCACTGTCCCCGTGCTCATCATTTTAGGGGGATTGGGTTATTTGGTTTTACTAGAAGTGTACAACTACCGTCGTAAATCACTCTTACGTCTCTCAACTCATACTAAACTGGTGTTGTGGACATCTGCTATTTTGATCGTGGCTTCTATGGCGATACTACTATCACTGGAATGGAATAACCCTAAGTCATTTGGTTCAATGGAGACAATAGAGAAGTTTACTGCAGCATGGTTTGCGGCCGTAAACTACCGTACCGCTGGATTTAACAGTATTGATTTTTCGACTTTTAATGATTCGGACTTATTTTTTGGGACCATTTTTATGATAATAGGCGGGAGTCCGGGCGGAACTGCCGGGGGGATCAAAACAACGGTTTTAGCGCTTGCAATTATCGGTGTTTGGTACACATTGAGAGGTCAAAATAACCCTCACATCTTTCGAAGAAGCTTGGATCCCTATCAAATCAATAAAGCATATGCAATTATCTTTGTTGCATCCTTTTACGTGCTCTTTTCAACTGTTATCCTAAATGAAAGCGAAGGGTTGCATTTTATACGAACACTATTTGAGACGTGTTCAGCATTTGGAACAGTTGGGCTTTCAACAGGTAATGGTGGCGTGTTGAGTTACAGCGCCCTCTTTAGTGATGTTGGTAAGGCCAATATTATTTTGCTTATGCTTATGGGACGTATAGGTGTCTTTGCCTTTACTGTTGTTATTGTAGGTAAAGCGATGCAAACACGAATAAAATACGCACAGACAAAGGTGGTCATATGACATACGTAGTAATTGGTTTAGGAAAATTTGGGTTTCATGTTGCCAAAGGTTTGGCACAGCAAGGTGAGACCGTTATCGCCATTGATAACGATGAAGAGAAGGTTCGTGATATTAGTGAGTATGTTCAAGATGCAATTATGCTCGATTCCACGGATCCAAAAGCTCTTCGAGAAGCGGGAATTGCTGATGCAGAAGTGGCAATAGTAAGTATCGGTGTTCATCTAGAGGCAAGTATCTTGACCGTTATGGCGCTTAAAGACATCGGGATTGAAACGGTCGTTGCCAAAGCGATTACCCAAGTACATGGGCAAATTCTTTCTAAATTGGGTGCAGCAAAAGTGATTTACCCAGAGATGGAGTCGGCAAAAAAATTGGTTAAAAAACTGGTTACCAATATTCATTATGAGACTATTGACCTCTCTATAACTATGAAACTCGCCAAGCTCACCGTACCTTCATTTTGGGTAGGAGTCTCTATTCTCTCCCCTATTTTTGAAGAGGATTTTGAAGTCAAGCCTATCGCCTACAAACATCAAGGGGAATGGCATACATCGTTTGAAAAAGATGATATTCTTGAAAAAGGGGATATTATAGCGGTACTCGGTGACAGTGCCCATATTGAACTGTTGAGTAAAAAGATTTAAGCGCCATTTTTCTTTTTTTGCTACAATAACAAACTGATATTACGCACTAAAGCTAAGAAAAGTAAACTTTTCGAGAAATTTATTAAGGATGATCTCATGAAAAATATTATCTATATCCCTCTTGCTCTTCTTGTATTTTCAGGATGCTCTGCAACATGGAGTGGAATAAAAGAAGATACAGATTCAGCCGCTACTTGGAGTAAAAAACAAGTTAATGAGGGTGCCACCTACATCCAAGAAAAAACCAAGTGAGACTTTTTCCTCTATCACTGTTGCTTACGTATTCTCTTTTTGCCGGTGAATCTACCCAATGGGGTGAAAATGTAACAGGTGTCACTACGAGATTTCAAACTGATAAAAAAGAGGTGGCCCTTACATTTGATGCATGTGGAGGGAGTACTAAAAGCTCTCAAATCGATGAAAAACTGCTCCATTTTCTCATCTCTCATCAAATTCCCGCAACCCTCTTTATTAACGCACGCTGGATTGACAGTAACCTCGAGATGTTCAAAAAACTCTCCTCAAATCCGCTCTTTGAAATTGCCAATCATGGTACACTGCATAAACCGCTCTCTACATCAGGCAAGAGTATCTATGGGATATCAGGCACCAACTCCAGCGAAGAAGTAATCGCTGAAATAGAGGGAAATAATCTCAAAATAGAACAACTTACCGGAAAGCGCCCCCATTTTTTTCGCTCAGGAACCGCCTATTATGATGAAAAAGCAGTGGCTATTGCGCGTGATTTAGGGATGGAAATCGCTGGCTACACTGTTCTTGGGGATGCAGGTGCTACATTTAGTGCACAAAAAGTAGCCATTCAGCTTTCCAGTGCCAAAGACGGGGATATTATATTATTGCACATGAACCATCCAGAATCAGGGAC
>CAMBHX010000143.1 GCA_945867285.1 Sulfuricurvum sp. IAE1 | reverse complement strand
TTATTTGATCGACAAATTCTCCAACAGTTGTTCCCTTAACAGAAGCAATGTTGAAGAGCTCATAAGTACAATCGGCATAGCTTGAAGTTGATAGTAGTGCTGCGGTTACTATTGATAAAAAGAATTTTTGACCATTTGGGGTAAATAGTGTTTTCATGTCTGCGTTCCTACTTGGTGTTAAGTTTGATATTGGTATTGGTCTTGGTAAGCATTAGAAGTAAAGGTTGCCCCTTTTTACTGCTTAGTAAGACGGAATTAGATTTGATTTCACTGAGGGTATAGCTTCGAACTTCATCATTTACTTTATGCCACTTGCCATTTATTAGTGCCGATTTATTCATTAATGCTTGTAAGCGTAAGGGCTCCTCAATAATCTTTGGAGGAGTATTGAGGACGATTGCCCCAAGTTTTGGAGGGGCAAGGAGTCCGCCTCTAGTTATTCCAGGCAGTTTTGTCGGCTTGAGGTACTTAATTGGATCAATTAATGAGTTAATAAACCCATCACTAACCCCAACACGAGGAGGTAGTATCGCTTTGATTTGTTCGTCAACCCACTGGAGCTCTTTATCATTGCCAGATTGGAGTACTGTAACACTTCCAGCAACTGGAGCTGTCATTGGAGAATTAATAGAATTGCTATTGCTTGCTAGCAGTATCGTCGATATAAGTAAGGATAAATATGTCAGCGTTTTCATTGTCGTACAATCCCCCATACTGAGATGTTAAGATCACCTTTTAGCTTTCCATCGGCACTCATGTTCATATCATGTAAATCCACAACAAGTTGACTTTGTTCTAAAGCATTGATAAATTTCAAGGTGTTTTTGTAATGACCATCTGTTGAAATTGAAATATCTAAAACATGACCAAAAGAGCTATTGTCAGTTGTAAGGGTATTACCAAATTTTTCTAATTTGACATTGTAAGCGCGTGCAAATTTAGAAATTGAATCTAAGTAAGCCCCCCATACAACTTCATCATAATAGAGAGATGATATTTGCTCGAGTTGATTCTTGATATAGTCATTATAGGCAATAAAACGTTGACGATTAACCCCTAGTAATTTTGTTTCTTGCTCGATCTGGGCGATTTTTTCAATGGGATTTGCTTCAAGATACTGTTTGTCGTTATTCAGATCACTTTCCATTGCTAGTGCTTTGTCATGAGATACTTTAAAACTAGCTTCCGAACTTTCCCAAAAAAGAAGATAGGAAAAAGTAAAAAGCCCAAAAAAAATCATGATAAAAATCATCATTTTGTCACGTTCATTTTTCATGGCAAATGATTTGTCAATAGAGTAAAGATAATTTTCAATATTAAAAGGTGTCATTTGAGTACCGCCTTGAGCTCACTAAGATACGTTGAACTATTGTTGTCGTATGAAATGAGTTTTAAATCAAAATCATATTGTGCTTGTTTGGTTGCTGTTAGATGTTTTAATAGTGCTGTGATATTTTGAGTTTTGGGTGCTGTTAGCATAAAACTAAATGTTTTTTGCGAATTGGCAAGATTTGTTATAACTGTTTTATTTTGGTCGCCAGAGGTATTGTTCTCCATATCACCACTATTTTCATGATATGAAAAAGAATTTAACTTGACTTGGTACTGATTGAAGCTACGTGTAAAGTCTGCAGCTATTTTAGCTTTCATCGGATAATCCACTTTCTTCTCATGCACCTGAGTGAGCGTATCTTGTTTTTGTTTGTAAGCATTCGTTTCTTCATCTAGAAGTGTTTGGGCAATTTTTTTCTCTTTAAGCTTATAATTAATGGTCAGTTCACGTTTTTGTTTTTCAATATGAACCATATCATACTCTTGGCTCATAAGAGTATAGTGAAACTCTTCAATATAGGATAGACCCCAGTATGTCCCTGGATAAAGAAGTGCTGCAGCTAATGCGGCTGCTGTGACAAGGATGAGTTTACCACTATCACGTTTAGCAAAGAGGGGTGGTCTATGGAAAATAGTAAAATTGCATTCATAGCGCTCATTGGTTTCAAGGCGTGTATAGAGATGCATAAGCTGATGAATATCATCAACATGTTTTGCCCCTATATTAAGACCATAATTAAAATTAAAAGGTAAAACAGGAAGCCCAAGATAGGTTTGAGCATATTCGTCAAGACCATTGATGTTCCCAGTTGCTGAACCAATGTAAATTGTTTCAAACTGTTTAACGTCAAAAGCCCGCTTGGAATAAGTGATGATATCACTAATATGTAAAAAAACTTCTCCAAAAAGTTTAAAGAGATTTTTTTGATAATCAATATTAGAAGGATTAAGCCCTTGAGTCCCAAGTAGATTTTTAAAACTGTCAAGTTCTATATTTTCACCTAACAGCTCACAAAAACGTTCATGCATTTGTTTGAGAGAATATTTAAGTGATTTACTGTAAATAAACTCCTGCTCGGTATAAACAGTGAAAAAAGCATCATCTTCTTGGAAATAGACAAAACCATGAGTTGCGCTTGAGTCTATTAGTTCTTTGGTATACAGAGATTTAAGCAGTAAAGGAGTCGGAATAATTTGATCTAAATATTTAAGTGATTCAATGGCTGAAGTAAATTCCTGCTCTAAGGTGAGAGGATCAACAACAAATACATGAAAAAAACGATCGCTATCACTGATTCTATTAATAGCTTCAAGATATTGAATTTGATATTCAACAGCCATATCAAGAGCTAACTCTTCATATACTTTATTTTCTAAAGCATCATAAATATCATCATAGGGAATATTTTTGCTAACTCCAATGAGCGCTGTAATAAAACTTTTGGTGTTTAAAAATGAGATAGCATATTGTTCTTTTGAAAAAGAGGGTGACGTCACTTGAGAAATTGTGTTTAAATTGCTAGTGTAATAGTCTTTCTGATATGGATTGACAGATACGATAGCGGAAAAGGGTTGTTGTTTGCTCATCTAATATCCTATTTAAAATGTGCGAGAATCATCCCACAAAAACGGCTGCCCTTATAGAACTCAATACGATAAATCTTATGATTATTATCGATTGAATATTTTGGGTCTAGGTCTTCAATACTAACAGATACGTTAGCCTCATCGCCTCCTTTTTTAGAAGAATAGCCAATGATGTTTACGCGTATCTCCGGATTTTTTGTTATAACTTTAAAATCGGTGGTTACAAAAAATTCTGTAGCCCAAGAGATATTATTTTGACTGTTGTCAATTTCAACAACAATATTGGGATTGCATTCTACTACTTCATGATAGCTTGGAGAGAAGCTTGCTTTTTTTTTGTTTCCAATATAGACATCAATTTTCTCTTTATTCTCTATGGTAAATCCCAAAGGATGAGAGAATAAAAAGCTATTACTAGTTGATTGTAACGGAACGAAACTTAAATAGTTTCTTAGGTTTTCTAAGTTTAGTGTTGTAGTGTTATTAATTGTAACATTTCCATCACGTTTTAGGATTTCTTTAAGGCTTTCACTGTTTAAGTCAAAAGGTCTTGTATAAGAAATTCCCATATATCTCATATATCCTTCTATAGCTCGAAGTTGGTAAAAAACTTTTTCATGAAGTGTTGGAAGATTTTTGCTAGTCTCTATAGCAAAAGCAGGTTTGTTTTGGTTGATTGCATAAAAGGTTAGTGAATGCTTCATAGCTTCATCGTCAAAACGAGTATTGGTATTTCGAATATCAAAACAATGATGCTGCTCTAGTAA
>CAMBHX010000142.1 GCA_945867285.1 Sulfuricurvum sp. IAE1 | reverse complement strand
TTTACTTACTTTCAAGCATTAAAAATTCAGTTGGTGTCCAAATGGCAACACTCCTTATGATTATTTTAAATATAACTTTTTGATTGTTTACTTGAATGCAACACTTTTGCAACGCCTTTTTGTTATAATTTTCTAAATAAAATGAAAGTCGGACCATTTTAGCGGTTAAAATGCTAAAATCGTATAATTTCTATGCTATAATCTTAAATAAGGCTTTAAATTATGAAAAAAATAGTTTTAATTTTTTTAATTGCAGTTAGCGCATTGATGATTTCTGGTTGCTATGTGAGACCTGGATGCAATAATCCTCCTTTGAGAGGGTCGTATTATTATAATGACTATGCACCTGCTGTACATGGATGCAATAGCTGTTATTCTTCGTCGTATTGTTCAAGCGGCTGTTGGTAAATTATATTTTTAGATTTTAGGAAGACAATGTCAGGTTATCGAGTTTTATCCATTGTGTTTATAGCATTATCATTTTCGGCTTGTTTGGCACCCGTCCCTAGTGCTCCAGTACAGCCTATGATGCAGCGTCCTGGTTTTTCCGATATTAATATAGATGTTGTTGGGATGGGAGCTGTGATGCACACATTCCCTGTGCCAGCTCAGGATTTGTTGATGGCAAAAAGAGCAGCTATCGTTGATGGCTATCGTCTGATTGGTGAAAGAGTTTACGGTATCAAAGTAAATGCTAGAGAGACAATCAAAGACATGGCTGCAAAAAGTTCTAATGTTAATACATGTGTTAACTCAATTATAAAAAATGCCAAAGTTGAGAGTGTCATATGTAAAGATGAAGTATGTCAAGCAAGCATGAGTGCTGTTTTAGACAGTGCTACCCTCAGAGAAATTTTCCCATGGAAAGATTGAAACAATATCTTTCATTTTCCCCTCTTTATTAGCATTTTTATAACCAAACTCCACTATAATAACCCTAATTTTTAACACAAGGGCTTTTATGAAATTTTCCGTCATTCTTTCAACACTTATTGTTACCGCAACTGTTGCTTTTGCAGCGCCTGCTGCTGTTTTAGCTACTGTAAATGGTCAACCTATCACAACCAATGATGCTAATACCTTTATGTCAAAAGCAGCCCCTGGAATGACGTATGCCAAGCTCGATCCCAAGATGAAGCGTCAAGTGGTCGATCAGCTCGTTAATCAAAAACTCATCAAAAACAAAGTTGCAACCAGCGGAATCCAAAATAGCCCTCAGTTCAAACTTGCGTATGCAGCACTCAAAGATGACTTGGCAGTTGATATGTGGATGAAAACCCAGATGGCAAAAATCACGGTCAACGACAAAGAGACCAAAGCGTTTTATGATGCCAACAAAGAGAAAATGAAAGGGCAAGATGGTAAAGTAGTTTCTTATGAAAAAGCCAAGGGAGAGATTACTCAATTTGTTAAAATGGAAAAGTTTAAAGCAGCTATGATGAAAACGACTGAAGTCTTACGTGCTGCGTCAAAAGTAGAAGTGAAGATTTAAATATTTACTTACTTCCTACCCCCTCTTCTTCAGCCCTTCGTTGAGGGTTTTTCCTAATTTGTCTTTGAACTTTGGATTGGCTTCACGAAGTGTTTTTTCAAACAGTGATACCATAGCTGAATCGCTATTGGGATGGGTGCATAATTTTGTGAGCAATGCTTCGTAATGTTTGTAGTCATCGATAGTCACAAAACGTCTCAGAATCTCATTGCTGGTATTGTTAAGAGCTTTGTTGTTGGTGGTGTCGTCGTTAATTAGGCTTGAGAGCTGTTCAAAGGTCAGAGGAATAGCTACAGCTGCTACCTTATCAGGTTGTGAAAACAGTACGTATGCCAGCACCGAAAGAAGCAAAAATAGTAATAGACCAGCTAATGCTAGTAAAAGGGTGAATTCATCCATAAAAAGTCTTTGTAGTATAAGTTGTGAGAGAAGATTGTAGCATAAAAGGGAGAGACCCGCCATAGTGGCGGGAAAGAGAAAGAGAGATTAAGTGATTACCACTTAACTTCTGTAGTAAGCATATAGACGTCTTTTGATTCGCCAGTATCTTTTCCAGCAGAATCTTTTTCATCAATCCATTTTCCTGAACCAATGAAGCTGATGTTTTTGCTGTATTTGTATGCCAAACCTGCAATTACTTTTGTACCTTCTTTGTCAAGAGTTGTGACACCTGTACCCTTTGCTTCTTTGTCGATTGAGTAATCGTCATAACGTCCAATGATAGTCCAGTCTGTAATAGGGCGAACTTCACCATTGATTGACCAGCCTTTATATTCTTTGCTATCTGCTCCAGTTAATGTAGTATTTTGAGCATCATCATTTGCCATAAAGTATTGCCCAGCAATCAAGAACATTGGATTATTGTAAACGGCATGGATACCATAGATAGAGCGATCATATTCTGCTGCATCATCAGGTTGCACAGCGTTGTCTTTATGATTTTTGGACATCAAACCATACGTTGATAGATGTAAATAGGTATCTTTTGTTACATCGTATTTACCCACTTTTTTACCGCTTCCGATGAGGTGACCAGTCAAGCGCCACTCAAGTGAAAGGTCAGAACTGTTTTGTTGGTTAGCAGCTTTTTTGTCAGCATGGTAACCTTCACCGTTGAACATACCCAATTCAGAACTAAACATCTCTGTTTTCGTTTTGAAATTAAATCCTAGGTCAGCTGAGTTGATGAGGTCAACACCCGCTTCTGTTGCTGTCCCTTTTTCTTCCAAAACAACCTTGTTGAATGAACGATATTTCCATGAGTTGTGCTCCTCATAGTCGATCCATGGACGGTGAGCGATACCCACTTCTACACCCGTATAGGGGAGAACTTCATCCAAATAGAGGTAAGCATATTTGAAATAGGTGTTTGCATAGCTAGTTTTACTTGTAAGTTCTTTTGTTGTATCCAATGTAAAGCGGAAATAATCTTTGTCATTAAAATACGCTTTTAATTGCAAATACGCACGACGAAGCTCAAAACCAGTAGAGTTATCAGCATAAATTGCTTTATCCCCACTAGCTGTTGTAACTTTTGTTTCAGTATCTAAATTAGCTGTTGGAGCTGTTGTGTCTGGATTAGCCGATGTCATACCGAAATAAACAGTACCACTAAAGTCAAGTTTTTTTGCTTTTGATTTTACTTGGACGTATTTTTTCATCGCATCTTTGTACTCAGAAAAGCCTGACTCTAGATCACGATCTGCCATATCAACGGTTTTAGCGTCGACGAAGTCACCCATTTCTACACGACCTTCAGCCGGTGTTGTAAATACTTGACCTGTTTTTGGGTCACTGTAGAGAGTGAGGGCATCAGCTGATGCTACACCACTCACAACCATTGCAGCAATCGCTGATAATACTACTTTTTTCATTTTTGTCGCTCCTGAATAATATGGCGACATTGTAGAAAAACAATATTACGATGATGTTACGAATGGTTTGCTTTTTGATGTTACGCATTAAAACGAATGCATCCGCTTTAATGGCAGGGACGCACACACTGATGCTTAGCATAACAGTGTGAGTTCCAAAGCTATAAAAGCCAAGCAGTTGGCTTTTATGTACGCTTTTCACCCGTACAACCCCCTGAAGCTACCAGCATCTTTCGGATGCAGGAGAGGGGAACGAACATAGGGATTATGGGAGAATTATTTTGGCTGCTTGGCGCAACTGGGCGATCTTAGCATTTACTTTTTGGTTAAAAACATCACGTGATGCTATTTGTT
>CAMBHX010000141.1 GCA_945867285.1 Sulfuricurvum sp. IAE1 | reverse complement strand
ACGAAGCCAGAGTAGTTGAAATAATCACCAAAGATGATGATTATATTGCAATTCGTGGGCTAGAGGAAGGTGAGAGCTATGTCAGCGATAAAAGCTATTATGTAAAATCGATGCTGTTAAAATCAGCTATCGGTGAGCATGGGCATTGAGGAAAAAAATATGATTGATAAACTTATAGATATTTCCCTTAAATACCGTGTTTTGGTTCTTGTAGCATTTCTGGCAATTATTGCTTTTGGAATAAAATCATATCATGAGATACCCGTCGATGCATTTCCGGACATTACACCAAAGCAGGTCGTCATCTATACCGAAAGCCCCGGTAATTCCGCTGAAGATATAGAAAAACTAATCACCTATCCTATCGAATCAGCACTCTCAGGGATGGCAGGTGTTAAAATGATTATGTCCAACTCTATTTTTGGACTATCCTATGTATCCATCTTTTTTGAAGACGATATGGATATCTATTTTCTCCGCCAGCTGGTTAATGAACGCCTAGGCAGTGTTGAGGTACCACAAGGATGGGGCAAACCTGCACTTGGTCCCAATACCACTGGTCTTGGTCAAGTGCTTTGGTATCAAATTCAAGATAAAACAGGAAAATTTTCACTGAGTGAACTGAGACAACTTCAAGAGTATGTCGTAGCTCCGTTATATAAAAGTGTATCAGGAGTTGAAGAGGTTATGGGATGGGGAGGTCATGAAAAGCAGTATGATGTACTCATCGACACACAAAAGCTTCAAGATTTCGATATAACATACGATAGTGTGGTTAATGCTTTACAAAAAAGCAACAGTGCCGCAGGAGGGCAATATCTTGAATTTAACCAAGAGCAATATCTTATACGAGGCGTAGGACTTTACAGTTCATTGGATGATATTCGCAATACTCCAATAAAACATCTAAACGGGGATTCGATAACTATTAACGATGTTGCAGAAGTTAAAGAAGGAATATCGCCACGATTTGGAGCGGTATCGGTTGATGGAAAGGAAGCTGTTATGGGAATGGTGTTGCAACGCACCCAGACCAATGCGGCTGAAGTTGTCGAACAACTCAAAGAAAAAACAAAAACAATCAACGCAACCCTTCCAGAAGGTGTCAGCATAAAACTTTTATACGACCGCACAGAAATAACAAAAAAAGCGGTTGATACAATGGATGTTGCGCTACTGAGCGGGATGGTACTTGTAGGAATCGTTCTGTTCTTATTTTTATTTGAGTTGCGCTCGGCATTTATCGTTATTCTCTCACTTCCTGTTTCATTGCTAATAGCTTTTTTACTAATGGATTATTATGGACTTAGCGCCAATTTGATGAGCTTAAGTGGTCTGGCTATTGCCGTGGGTATGATTGTAGATGGAACGGTTGTTATAGTCGAAAACAGTTTTAGAAAGCTGCATGACCACCCAGAGTTATCACGCTTTGAGATAATCTCACAGGCGGCTAAGGAGGTTTCAACACCGGTAACCTTTGCGATTTTAATAATTGCCGTTGTTTTTTTGCCGCTGCTCAGCCTTGATGGTTTAGCCGGAAAACTCTATGTTCCGATGGCACTTAACATAACATTTGTTATGCTGGGTTCACTTGCAGTTGCCCTTATTTTAGTACCTGTTTTAGCAACTTATCTGCTAAAACCAACGACTAATCACGATAATATTGTTATGCGTACGCTTAAGAGACGATACACTCCGATGCTGAACTTTGCACTATCTCATGCCAAGATGCTGCTTGGGGGAACATCTATCATCTTTTTAGCTTCTATTGTAATGCTAACTCAGCATGGGCGTGAATTTATGCCGGAACTAAACGAAGAGTCAATTATGTATCGTGTCACTTCTATCCCCGGTACCAGTTTGTCGTGCTCAACACAGACCGCTCAAGAAATAGAAAACTTCATACTTAAACATCACGGCAATGAAGTAGAGTCGGTTTTATCAATGATTGGACGAAGTGAAAAAGGAGAAACAGCACAGGCAAACTACATGGAGGTGCTTTTAATACTCAAACCAACCATTGAAAACTATGAAACTCTTTCCAAGCAGATTGACACTGAACTTGATAAAGAGTTTGAATTTGTCCAATTTACACCGACTCAGCCAATAGCCATGAGGATTGAAGAGCTGCTTGAAGGAGTAAAAGCCGAACTTGCAATCAAAATCTACGGTGAAGACCAAAAAACACTCCAGTCTATTGCAAATGAGATACAAGAGAACATCGGTTCTATAAGCGGGGTTCAAGGCATAGAGGTTGAATCACAACTAGGACAGGCTCAAATCAAAATTGAACCTGATTATGCCGCCCTTGCACGACATGGCATCGGTGTAGATGAAGTAATGGAGATTATTCGCTACGGCATCGGAGAAGAGCCTGCTACATACATGATTGAAGGTGTGCGCCGCTATGGTATAGTACCGAAAATCAAAGATGCGAAAATTGACATCGAAACAATAAAAAATATTCCGATACGCTCGCATAATGAACAAATTGTTACACTCGAGCAAGTTTGTCATATCGATACAATCCAAGGTCCTTCATTTATTAAGCGTGAAAATATGAGCCGCTATATGGTGCTATCCATTGATGTTGAGGGGCGCGATATCGCCTCATTTGTCAAAGAGGCGGATTCACTCATAAATAAAAACATAAATATGCCTGATGGCTATTATCTGGGGTGGGCAGGGGATTTCAAAAATATGCAAGAGGCAACACAAAAGCTGCTTATCATTATCCCTATTACGCTGCTGTTAATAATACTGCTTCTATATATGGCGTTTAATTCGCTCTCTAAAGCAGGGCTTATTTTACTTAATGTTCCATTTGGATTAATAGGCGCCGTTGCCGCACTATTGATTAGTGGCGTATATCTATCGGTTTCTGCAATTGTCGGATTTATAGCCATCTTTGCGATTGCGGTTCTTAACGGAATCGTTCTGGTCAGTTTTATTGATGAAATGAGAACAAAGTTCCCAGATGTAGATCTAAAAGAGGTAGTTAAAAATGCAACGCTTCTTCGTCTGCGTCCGGTACTCATGACTGCTTCTACTGCGTTGCTTGGAATTTTGCCTTTACTCTTTGCCACAGGTGTCGGAAGTGAAATCCACTACCCTCTTGCCGTCGTAGTCACAGGAGGAATCATAAGTTCTACAATCTTAACTCTGCTGATATTGCCATCTACTTATTGGATGTTTTATCGTAAAGTTTCTACAAAACTATAGTCCTTTTCTGGACTATAGAAAATAACTTTGATTTTGCAAAACTCCATCACTCTTTTATATCTAAAGAACTCTTCCGCCCTCCTATCGTCTGATTTTTTTCAACTTATAAGACTTCTTTGCATAACTTAAAAATTAGATTCCAAATGACCAAAGGAGAATAAGGTGTATTTCTACATTACAAAAATCGTTATTACAGCGCTTTTAATCGTACTTATATCTGAAATAACGAAGAGAAGCTCTCTGGTGGGTGCTTTGTTGGCGGCTATTCCGTTAGTCTCAATATTGGCTATGACTTGGATGTATATAGACACAAACAACAGCGATGCGGCGGTAGAGTTTTCAAACAAAATTATTTGGTTGATTCCTCCGTCAATGACACTGTTTATAATGTTCCCAATCCTAATAAAAAAAGGAGTAAGTTTTTATCCCAGTATGGCTATCTCGGTTGTGTTGACAATAACTGCTTATTACTTGATGATACTAATTCTTGGAAGATTCGGGATTAAAATGTAGAAATTCAAAAGATTTTTTCCTGAAAT
>CAMBHX010000140.1 GCA_945867285.1 Sulfuricurvum sp. IAE1 | reverse complement strand
AGGTCTCCACTGACTACTGCTGCCTGAGCTACAGGTGCCAAGGGCGCAGATACATCAGGCGCAGCAGCCACCATCGGTGCAGCAACCATCACAGGTGCCATAGTGGTACCCGTATTTTTTTCCAATTCAATCGAAAAGGAATCGAGAGTAATTTTTAGTTTTGAAAGGGTACTTGCATCGAATTCTTGCACCAATGTTTTAATTTGTTTCATATCCATGGGACGTTGCTCCTAAATATCAAGGGTAATATAGATGTGTTATACTACCATAAATAAAATTAACATTGGAATAAGCTATGGGACTCAAGAGTGATGGATGGATTCGAAAAAAAGCATTAGAGGATGGGATGATTTCCCCATTTTGTGAGGATCAAGTGGGGGTGGGTGTTGTCAGTTACGGTCTTAGCTCTTATGGATATGACATTCGTGTTACTAATGAATTTAAGATTTTCACCAATCTTAACTCCACAGTAGTTGACCCTAAACTTTTTGATAATGCCAATGTAGTGGATTTTACAGGGGATGTTTGTATCGTTCCTCCCAACTCGTTCGCATTGGCTCGCACGGTTGAATATTTCAAAATACCTCGTGATGTGCTTGCAATTTGTCTGGGTAAATCGACCTACGCACGTTGTGGTATTATTGTTAATGTTACCCCTTTTGAGCCTGAGTTTGAAGGGCATATTACTATTGAAATTTCCAACACTACGCCACTTCCTGCTAAAATTTACGCTAACGAGGGGATTGCTCAAGTGTTATTTTTACAAGGTGATGAGCCATGTGAAACTAGTTACAAAGATAAAAGCGGCAAATATCAAGGGCAAGAGGGGATTACCTTGCCACGTATTTTAAAGTAATTAAGGAATATTTTAATAATAATAGTGATAGAATTTAATTATATTATTAAAAGGAGCGAGTATGCTACACGAATACCGAGACATCATTACGCACATGAAAGAAAACAATGAGGCAAATGCTCATTTTCTAAAAATTTTCGATCGTCACAATGAACTTGACAATCAAATCCAACAAGCAAGTACATTAACTGACGCTGAGCTTGAAGTTCTTAAAAAAGAAAAACTCTTGCTTAAAGATCAAGCGTACGCGATGATTATTGACTACAAAAAAGAGCATTCCCTTTAAGTATTTATCCTCCCAATATTCTTGGGAGCTCTCTTCCATTCGTCACAATAACTCTCTCTTTATCCAATGACTCAAAACATACAGTCCCCAGGTGTGCTGTTTGAACTTTCCTTGATGCGCCATTGAAATGTATTTTTCCAGTTCAGCAGAGTGAAATAATCCAGTAGTTGCATTAACCTCACGTATCAAGCCTATTCTATCCGATGCAATAAGCCATTCCATGTAGGGATTAGCAAACCCTTTTTTCTTTCGAGTCAAAATCTCCCCATTGAGATAATTGGCGCCCAAACTTTTCAATAAAAATTTCGTTCCGCCGCTTCCTAACTTCTCATTTTCACTCATGGTAAAAATAGCTTGAGCCAACGTGTGATCCAAAAAGGGTGCTCGTGCTTCAAGAGTGTGGCTCATCGAAACACGGTCAAGTTTGGTCAAAAAATGTTCCCCCACAAAGAGCTTTAAATCAATAAAGCTATACCAGTGAGAAGGGCTGACGTAACCGCTAGATTCAAACTCGGCTCGGTAGCGTTGTAAAAATTTTAGTGATTCGTTGTCTCGAACATTTTGACGCAAAAGGAGGTTTTGTTGCAAATCGGTAAATTTTTCCCCACTGGTTCGAAAGAGCAGTGTCTCATCAAAAATACGTTTGTACCACTCCCATTCACGATTCATCGAAAAATGGCTGTGAAAATATTTCTTAAGCCAGTTTTTATGGTGCAAAGAGGCGGCTTTTTCGATGTCAAGATACTCAAAATATTGTCGATAACCCAAAAATAGTTCATCCGAACCCTCCCCGCTTAGGACCACCTTGTGCCCGTCTTGCGCAATACGTTTCATCAGCAAGTACAACGGCAACGCAGCGGGATCATTGAGAGGTTCATCCATCTGATCCAAAACAGTATCCAGATGAGTATCAAAATCGCTCCTCGAAATAACCACCTCAGTATTATCTAATCCCAAAAAATCTGCCGTTGCTTTGGCATTAGACCGCTCATCATAACCGCTGTATTCATCATACCCAAGAGTATACGTCGGAAGCTTTTTGCCTTGCTGGCGTGCAACCGCGCAAATCATAGCACTGTCAATCCCCCCTGAGAGCAATCCTGCCGCACTTGCATTGGTATCGAGACGCTTTTGGATGCTTTGGTGCAATAGCTCTTCAAGTGTATTGGAGTAAGTTTTTGGTGTATCCAAAAGAGAAAAATAGTGTTTTTTAGTAATGACACCATGCTCAAAACATAACCACTGTGAGCTCTCTAATTTTTCAATTCCCTCAAAAAATGTATGCGGTGGCGTGGGAGCCAAGAAGGAAAGATACCCTCTCATCGCATCATTGTTCATCGAAATACTGTTCAAAAAAGGCTTAATAGCTTTGATTTCTGATCCAAATACAAAACAATCATTTCCATGATGATAAAACATCGGCTTTTTACCGAAACGGTCCCTCACTAAATAAAGCTTGTCACCATCAAGCAACGCAAACGCAAACATCCCATCCAACCGCGAGAGGCACGCTATTCCCCATGTGCTATACGCTGCCAATACAACTTCGGCATCGCTTTGAGTTTGCCAGGGGAAATCCAGTCCTTGTCGCAATATTTTATGATTATAAATTTCGCCATTAAAGCTCAAAAGAAGATTTTTATGCCGCAATGGTTGATGTGAGCGGGGATGATTGTCTGTGATAGAGAGGCGTTGGTGGGCAAAGAAAAGTTTTTCTTCTTCAACGATACCGCAATGGTCAGCCCCTCGATGGGAAAGTTTTGCCAAAGCTGCACGAGCTTTTTGAGGCGTATAATCGCCAATAATCCCGAAAACACCGCACATGCTATGGCTTCTCCTTACTTAAGTTTTTAATATTATACGCTATCATAACCTACCATTACTCCAAAAGACAGATGCTATAGGAAAAGATACCTCAATTCATGACTCTATTTTTCACGAAACTCTTCTCGATTCTTACTGGGCACGATAAAAAATTTCTCATTCTTTTAGCATGTGTCTCTATTGTGATTTCACTAATCGAGATGATTGGAGTGGGAGCCATTTTACCTTTCATCTCAATTGCTAGCGATTTTAGCACCATTCATTCGAATATTTACAGTCAAAAAATATACACTTTCTTTGGCTGTACAAGCGAAATAAATTTTGTTATATATACAGGAATTTCTCTCTTGTTTTTCTATTTTTTTCGCTCTCTATTAAATCTCGGATATTTTTATTTATTAGCTAAATTTTCAAAAGGGCGGTACCATCTCATCGCTTATCGATTATTTGAAAACTATCTTGGAATGAGCTATCGATCCTTCATCGATAAAAATAGCTCAGATCTTTCAAAAGCCATTGTTAATGAAGCACAAAACATGACAACACTTATTTCAGGTCTTTTACTAATGCTAAGTGAAGTCTTTGTTGTCATATTTATTTATTCAATCATGCTCTACATTAACTGGAAAATCACTCTTCTTATCAGCACTATTCTCATAGTCAATGCTTTTTTTCTTACTGTAACTGTATCCAAAGCCATTAAAAAAGCAGGAATTTCACGAGAAGAGCATCAAAAAAAGTTTTTTGAGATAATCCAAAGCTCTCTGGGTAACTTCAAAATGATGAAACTCACATCAAATA
>CAMBHX010000139.1 GCA_945867285.1 Sulfuricurvum sp. IAE1 | reverse complement strand
GCATCACTCTCATCTTTGGCTTTACGAAGTATTTTATTGTGCGCAGCAACAACCGTATCTGTGACGAGTAAAGGAAAATCAGTACATCCGAAGGTGGAATAGTTGACGCGATATTTTCCCAACGTTGCTTGATACACAAAATTTTTAGGAGAGGATGCAAGTATAGAATCTTCATCAAAATCGATGGATTCTTGAAAAAAGGGGATGCCCGCCGCACCAAGAAGTTGCGCACGGGTGATGGAAGAAGAACAAAGTCGTAGCATTAATATGCGTTACGTAACACAACACCCATAAAAATAGCTGCTAACCCCAGCACAATGTTTAACGGAACCATATATTTGGAAATCATCTCTAACATAGCTTTTGCACGAGGGAGATTCTCTGAGGCAAGCGCCTTAACTGCTTGGTTACGGCGATACATCATAGCACCTAAATTAGCCACCATAATCATCCAGATTGCCTCTTTGATATGAACCGTTTGGTACAAACTCATGGCATAGTCATCAATCACATTGCCCAGCTCATCCACGGCAGCAGCACGAAAACCAAGACCTACTGCCATTATGACAGCAGTAATGATCAATACGGTGGCAGCAGGCCATGCAAGGGTAAATAAACGATTCAGTGCATGTGCTGCACGCTCCATTCTCATTTTAGGGTCTTGAATCATACTACATGACGCATGAGCAGCGTAACGCATAGTAATCATTCCACCAACCCAGATTACAGCACTGATAACGTGAAGAAATATGATCAAGTTTCGATGATCAGCAAACAGTTGGTACATTAAATCTTTCAATTGAGTTCCTTGGTGATATACGCCAGAGCTTCCTCTAGTGCCTCATTAATTTTTGAGGGGTCTTTTCCGCCTGCTTGTGCAAAATCAGGTCGTCCACCACCGCCACCACCGACGATAGGTGCGATTGCTTTGACCCAATTTCCTGCACTCACGCTAGAGTTTTTAACCCCACTTGCGAGTAGAACTTTATCCTCTTTTACTTGCAACAACATGACACAAACCGACTCGTGAGAATTTTTAAGCTCATCAATACGTTCTTTGATATCACCAGCGCCCATTTGTGCCACAACTACTGCGGTTTGACCAACCATAGTGACACTCAACTCTTCTTTGGCACTGGAAGCTAACGTTGTCATCTCATTTTTTAATATTTTGACCTGTTCTTTGAGGCGCTCAATGCCTGCTTTAATATCACGATTTTTGACCGATACCTCAAGCTCTTCCATCAAATGACGTTGCGCTTTAAAATAGTTATACGCAGCATTACCGCATACCGCTTCAATACGACGTACCCCTGCGCTGACACCACTTTCTTTGGTGATGATAAAGGTTCCGATGGATGCCGTGTTATCAACGTGAATACCACCACAAAACTCTACGGATGCAGTACCAAAATTGACCACACGAACGGTGTCGCCGTATTTCTCACCAAATTGTGCTTTGGCACCGCTTTTTTTGGCTTCATCAATGCTAAGCTCTTGGGTCACACCTGAGAGAGCATGCATAATATGATAATTAACACGCTCTTCTACAAGGGCAATCTCTTCATGACTCATCGCTTTGGGATGAGAAAAATCAAAACGCAATCGGTCATGTTCCACTTGAGACCCTGCTTGAGAGATGTGCTCACCGAGCTGTTCAAACAATGCTGCATGAAGCAAGTGCGTTGCAGAGTGATGCTTGGCGATTTCGTTGCGTAAAGTATCGACGGTAACTTCGATAGTCTCATCCACGCTGATCATCTCTTTGACTTCAATGTGGGAAAGATTTAAACCGTGGAATTTTTTGGTGTCCAAAACTATGGCTTTGGCTCCCAACAGCCCTGTGTCAC
The DNA here is from genome assembly GCA_945867285.1 of Sulfuricurvum sp. IAE1. GTDB lineage: Bacteria > Campylobacterota > Campylobacteria > Campylobacterales > Sulfurimonadaceae > Sulfuricurvum. The sequence goes on along the minus strand of CAMBHX010000139.1, from coordinate 1,974 downwards.
CACATTGTCCACCACTTTGAGCGTACAATGGTGTCTGAGCTAGTAAAACCCACCCTTTTTGATGTGGGTGAAGCTGATCAACACGTTCAAAATTTTCACCTAAAAGCGCTTGGATTTTGACGGCTGCTTTGGTGGTGGTGTAGCCAATAAATTCATTAACCCCAAAGGTCTCAAGCAGTGTTTTAAAATCACCCTCAACGGCGCTATCACCTGAACCTTTCCATGCTGCTTTGGCACGAACACGCTGCTCTTTCATCAAGGTCTCAAAGGTATCAGTATCCAGTGCGAGGTTTTTCTCACGTAACATATCTTCGGTCAAATCCAAAGGGAATCCAAATGTGTCATAGAGCTTAAATGCCACTTCCCCACTAAATGTCTCTTTGGTATTTTTGAGCTCTTCATTAAACAGTTCAATCCCAGACGCAATAGTTTTGAAAAAACGCTCTTCTTCAAGCATGATTTGTTCTTTCAATACGTTCAATTTTTCCACGATATAGGGATATTGTTTTCCCATAAGCTGTGCTACGGTGTCAGCAATCTCAAACATAAATGGTTTTGTAAACCCGAGTAAATATCCGTGACGTACCGCACGGCGCAAAATACGGCGAAGAACATAACCACGCCCTTCATTGGAGAAATTTGTCCCTTGCGCTAATAAAAAAGTGACCGTGCGGATATGGTCAGCAATAACACGATACGATGCACCGCTGGCATAATCATAAGGCTTACCAATAAGTGCTTCGACATTGCGAATGATAGGCATAAACAGTGAACTGTCATAGTTACTACGAACTCCCTCTAGCACGGCGACCGCACGCTCCAATCCCATACCTGTATCAATAGAGGGTTTTGGAAGAGGCTTTAACTCACCCTTGGTGTTGCGTTCATACTGCATGAAAACCAAGTTCCAGATTTCCAAGAAACGATCCCCATCGCCCCCCATGTAATCTTCAGGCCCGTTAAAATGTTCAGCACCTTGATCCACAAAAATCTCTGAACACGGACCACACGGACCTGTATCCCCCATCTGCCAAAAATTATCTTTGTCTCCCAGACGCATAATGCGATCAGCACTGATGTGTTTTTTCCACAGCTCTTCCGCCTCATCATCACTCTCGTGAACAGTCACCCAGAGTTTATCAACAGGCAATTTCATCACCTGCGTAATAAACTCCCAGGCATAGGCGATTGCTTCTTCTTTGAAATAATCCCCAAAACTAAAATTTCCCAACATCTCAAAAAATGTATGGTGACGTGCAGTGTGTCCCACATTTTCGAGGTCATTGTGTTTCCCCCCTGCACGCAAACATGTCTGTGAACTAGTAGCTCGTGGATTAGTTGGAGCGGGAATGTCACCCGTAAAAATGGATTTAAACGGAACCATTCCAGCATTGGTAAACAACAGCGTTGCATCATCAGGAACGAGAGGAGAACTCCCTACTCGGGCATGGTTTTTTGATTCAAAAAAGGCTAAAAAAGCTTCACGGACATCCATCATGGCTACTCTCATTGCGGTAAAATTGGCGCGATTATAGCGAAGATGGGATTAAAGAAAGAAATTAGGAGAAATTATCAGGGGGAGCCGAGGGATAAATCCCTTGGCACTACTCAATTGAGCAACGGTGTGAAAATACACATAAGCAAAAGCGCGAGCATAAGCTTATCCATAAGAAACCCCCTTTCATACGTTCTTTGGAGGGCAAAAAAAAAGGTCAAAGGGTAATTAATCCTCCGACCTTAATTCTACCGCTCCATTGAACGTATGAAAAGTTATGCTCGCTTGGAAATTATAGCACAAAAAAATGGATACCGTATCAAAACAAGGGTACCGCACGCAAAGCGATGTGATGGTTACGAAAACGCCCGATTCAGTGCACTAAACATCGCCTTGATTGATGCTACGGTAATGTCATTGTCACACCCAACACCAAAAAATCTATCCCCAACATCGGTTTGGATTTCGATGTATGCTAC
>CAMBHX010000138.1 GCA_945867285.1 Sulfuricurvum sp. IAE1 | reverse complement strand
CTTAAAAAGAAAAACATAGACCGTTTAGCTGAAAAAGAAGCATGGAGAATAACAATCAAAGAGTCCGTTGCAGACAATGAGCTTATGTTCAAATTTGATGCAAAAAGTATATTTGATTATGCAAAAGTTCATGGTGGTGGGCACAAAGATAGACTTTATCAAGATGTTAAAAAGATACAGCAACGTTTTAATAATTGGTCAGAAAAAAAGTTTGATACAAAATCAGGGAAAATAGTAGATAAAGAAGTTACAGGTGTTTTATTCCCCTACTCCGAGTATTCTCACGGTGAAAATGCAGCAATTGAAATTAAGCTTGAAAAAGAGATGCTTTCAATGGTCCTCTTTCTAAATAAAAATTTCTTGAAATATCATCTTGATTCCTATCTTAAAGTTGAAACCCCCAATGCAACACGCCTTTATGAATTACTAGTTGACTATATTTCGGGTAATATCTTTGTATCGGGTAGAGATTTAACATTTGAATATCTTCAAAAAAAATTTAATACTAACTACAAGCTCTTTCGTCTCTTTTTACAGCGTCTTATGACACCGTCACTGGATAAAATTAACAGCGAGCTAGGGACAACGATTTCATGGGAAGTTGATAAAAAGAAAGGGCGCTCTATTGATACTATTAAATTTGTTATCAGCACTCATGACAAAAAAATTCTGCAAGGGATAAGAGACGAAGATATAGACGATTTTATACTTTATTCATTTGAGTACTACTGCGCCCTACTCTCTCTTGGAGGTCAACGTGCTCAAGGAGGCTTAAAAGCGCTCTATGAAAAAGTTAGAGGGACGATCAATGATGGTAGTTATAACTATCTCAATAAAACAAAAGAAGAGATGATCAAAGAGCATCTTCAAAATCTTGAAGATGCTGAAGAGCTTGAGGGTCTTATCCAGAGAGATGAAACGCTTGCTGAAAAATATTTTTATGATCGTAAATATATGAATATCATGGAGCGTGATGAGATATCGTTTGTGGGGTCAAATGCAATCGAGTCACTTGAATTTATTCGTAGTAGTTATCTGATACCTAGGGGATTTTTGGGCCCTACCCTTTCATTCTTTAACTCTTATGAAGAAGAAAAAGATCGTATCTCCTCTATATTGCCAATCTCATTTAAACTGACCGAAAAAAGATCTATCGTTATTGCAGAAAATAATTTTGATTCAATGAAAACAACAATTGAGCCTTATCTGAGATCAACTGAACGATTTTTATTTGACTCTCCCCAACATAAAGAAAGATTTTGTCAAGTATTTGGAATTGAGTATTTTGATGATCTATCCCCTGCCCTAGAAGCAGACGTAGTATCTGAAATTTACGTAGACGATAGTTCGACTTTACAGCCAGTGGAAATAAATCTTTTTGAGAAGCTTGAAAGTATTATGAATATGATTGGAAACCGATCAATTGGTAAAAATAAAGAGAAATGGGCAAGTGCAGTAGACGATTTGGTTGAAGAATATGGGAATACTGCAGTTGGGAATGTTATTGGTTTTCTAACGAGCGGTAATGATAGCGCCCTGTTCTGGCTTAAAAATATTACTACACCTACAAAGTTTATTAAACATTTTGAACAAATTGAACAAGTATGTAATGTAGAGCAGGTGAGCCTTTTACAAAAAATAAAATCTGACCCTGAAATAAAAGTTCTTATGTCTATGATGAAAAACCGTGGTGAGTCTGAGGAAGTTATTGCTCATGAGGTTAATACCTTTGTATCCAAAAAAATTGCAACAGGTGTTTATGAAGGTCAGTCGAGAGAAGCTCCTTGGCAGACAGAAAAAAGAATAAAACAAGAATCAAATAGTGAACTATTGGCTGAAATGCACAATGCGGGTTATAATAATATTTTTGACTATTTAGCAAATATCGAAAAATAGCAATTATCCATCCGGATGGATATTATAAATTTTTTGGAATATTTATATTAATATTCCACTATGCTTAATTTTATGGTATACTTTTCGTAAAGAGTAATAAAATCATATTATCCATCCGGATGGATAAAAGTTGAGGGGACGATATGGGTTCAGTAATTTCAATTGTAAATCAAAAAGGTGGTGTTGGAAAAACGACAACAGCACAAGCGTTAGCACGTGAGTTTGCAAAAACTAAGAAAGTGTTACTTATTGATTTTGATGGACAAGCAACTTTGACTGAGCTTATAGATCTTAATAGCCATTTTGATAATGAATTTATCCAAGAATATATGTCAGCAGAAAGTATCGTTAAAATATTTGAACGTACATCGATTGAACCATTGGATATTACGGGGATTTTGAAAGATGAAAATAATAAGTCGATTGTTGCTATTAATGAGCTTCATTTTATCCCCTCTCCTGGTAATTCAATCGTAGCAGCTGCTGAAAGTGTGAGTGGCGGTAAAGATATGCTTTTAAATAAGTATCTTCAAAAAGTTAAAGATGATTATGATTATGTTATTATTGACGCATTGCCGTCCGTTTCAACATTATTTAGAAATGTTTTACTCGCATCCGATGCGTTGATCGTTGCCATACAAACTAAAACAAATGCAATCGCTGGAGCCAACGGATTTTTACAAGTTCTTAATGATGTCCTTGAAGATTATGATAAAACCTACAATCATTTTTTTATCTTGCCGACAATGTACAACAAGCAGCGTCGTGATGATAAGGAGACTTTGGCAGAGATTATGGGTAGTTACATGACTTCGTTAAAAACATACTCATCGATTGGAAAAATTCCAACAACACTTCTTGAAGAAATTCCCGATCGCACTGTATTTTCAAATGCACAATCAGTACGCTATTTCTTGCAAGATTATATTGAGGGATTTGATACAGGGAAGAGAGATATTCTTCTTTTGCTGGAAAATATTGCTAATGTAATCACCAATAAACTGGAAGTAGGGGGAAAATAAGATGGCAAAACTACCTGCACGTAAAAACATATCGGCCCAAACGGCTACAAAAAGAATAGAAGAAGCTCAAGCGCTACGTCAAAGTATCTCTGAGAGTATCGAAAACAAAACAAGTAACACAATTGAGGTGTCTATTGCATCGATTGCATCGCCCAAATTCCATGATCGCCGATGGCATGACAAAATGGCGATTGTTGAACTCTCAAAATCGATTGAAGCCGTTGGATTGATTTATCCGGTTGTTTTGCGAAGAGTAGGGGAGGGGCTTGAGCGGATTATCGGATATCGCCGTATTGAAGCCTATAAAATACTGGGGCGAGAGACCATTCCGGCAATCATTTTGGACAATGTCGATGATGATATGGCAATCTTGCTCATGGCAACTGAGAATATGCAAAGGGAAGACATTAGTGTTTACGATGAAACACTTGCTTTGATTGATTATCTCAAAGTAGCAATCAATGAGACCGGGGAGGGTGTTGAGAAGCTTCTTGTCCGATTTAAAAATCATAATGCCGGATCGATCCAATTGAATGAGGAGGAGAAAGAAAAACGTGTCCAAATGAACGAGGTTCTTAAAAAGACCGGTAAGATTGATATTAGTGGCTTGTTAAACCGTCTTACAATGCTCTCTATGCATCCGCTGATTAAAGAAGCTCTCAGCTCTAGCAGACTCTCTTTCTCAAACGCACAGGTGCTTCAAAAGCTCTCTAAGAACGAAGTAGCACTCAAAGCCGTGATGAACAGAGTTATTGATGAGAATATGAGTAAGCGTGAAGCGATGAAGCTAATTGCTGAACATAGAGAAGAAAAAGCAGGCAAAACAGGGGAGGGTGATGTAATATCCAAATTAAAATCACTCAGTAAAACAAGCACTAAACAAGTCGCAAAACTCACGAAAGCTGACCAAGACAAACTGATGGATTATTTTACAAAAATTGATGAGATTTTAAAAAGTCAATAGCGAAAGATAGGTAAGAGAGTTT
>CAMBHX010000137.1 GCA_945867285.1 Sulfuricurvum sp. IAE1 | reverse complement strand
AGAAATCGAGGTAGATTTATACCATCAGAGAGATGCTCAACGTGCACGTTTAATCTCACACAAAAAATTCATTAATACCATAACTAAAACACTTTGGAAGCGCGCATTGAGTTCAATAAGCTTAAAAGCTTTCTCAAAACCTTCCAATTGAGTAGAATTGAGCATCATTTTTTCATGGTGTACTGCATGATAAAATAGAGTTTCCAGCAGTTCTTTAGCTTCATGCTTCTTGAGCTTATCATGTTCTTTAACCCAAGCAAAGAGTGTCGCCAAATCCAACGTTTGCAACTTTATATCCAGTGAGGTCCATTGACGCTCTTCATGCTCACTGTGCAATGTCATCCTTGAGCGAATCGTAGGTAAAAAAGTACTTTTGTTTGGAGCAAGTAAAACAAAAACAATATTTCGAGGTGGTTCTTCTAAGATTTTAAGGAGAGAATTTTGAGCAGGAATAGTAAAGTTTTTAGCTCCCAAAATCAATGTTTTTCGGCTCTCTTCAGCTTTGTAAGCTTCGGCTATTACCTCTTTGGCATCTTCAATTTTAAAATCTTCAACAATAAAAGAGATACAACGAAGCGGTAATAACTCTTGCGCTAATAAAGCTGCCTTTTCTTCAAAAGCGTGAGTGATGATTATCCCACCTCTCTCAAGCGTGAACATCTATCTCCCCAAACAAGACAGCTGCCAACGTGCGATCAAACAGTCGGTACAATTGCAATAACTTAATATCAATGTGCGAATCGTATGAGCGCAACATGAGCGCATTGGGATAGTTTTCATCCATAATCCACATCAACGCATTATCAGTACGTTTGGCAAAATCGGCTCGCTGTTCATTACCACCACGACCTATGTACCAGACAAAATATTCACTTTTAAACGAAATATCGAGCATATCACCCAAAACATCCATTTCTTTTGCATCACCATGCGTATCCAAATGGGAATACAAAGCATCCAATGCAACGATGGGAATAAGAGGACGTTCTTTGAATTTTTTATTAATCGTTTCAAGAATATAACTGCTAAACCAACGACGCTCATGATCGGTCACTAAAATAATTGTGTGCCCTTTCATAACTTGATCCATAGCACTAATAATCTGCGGTGTCCAATCAAATCGCTGTTCTTCAAACCAGCTCATAGAAGCCCCCTCAGCACGTATCGCTTCAAGAGTCCACTGGTCAAATAAACGCATTATTGATCCAACGAATAGGCACTGTGCAATGAGCGCACTGAAAGCTCCGAATATTTTTCTGCTACTACCATAGAAACTTTGATCTCTGACGTAGAAATCATCATAATATTAATATTTTCACGTGCCATTGTTTGAAATGCTTTTGCAGCAACACCGGTATGTGACTTCATTCCAACACCTACGATAGAGACTTTACAAATATTCTCATCATAGGATGCTTCACTGATCTCACCTTTGCCGATAAATTGTTCGACGACATTTTGTGCATCCAAAAGTTCCGTTTTAGGGACAGTAAAATCAAGATTAGTTTTACCATCGTGCCCAAGAGTTTGAATAATCATATCAATATTGACACTTGCATCTGCCAATGACGTAAAAATATCTGAGGCAATCCCAGGGCGATCTACAACACCGCTTAATGATACACGTGCTTGATTTTTATCCAATGCGATACCGCTTACCAATGGTTTTTCCATAATATTTTCTTCCTTTGTAATTAATGTCCCTTCTGCCTCACTAAAGCTCGATCGTGTCACAAGATTGACGTTCAGTTTTTTCGCCAATTCAACTGAACGATTTTGAAGCACTTTGGCTCCCAACGATGCCAACTCCAACATCTCATCGTAGCTGATCTTATCCATTTTTTTTGCTTTTGGTTCAATACGAGGATCTGTAGTATAAATGCCATCCACATCGGTATAGATTTCGCACAAGTCAGCCTCAAGTGCACCTGCCAGCGCAACTGCTGAGAGATCCGATCCACCACGCCCTAACGTAGTGACATTCCCCTCTTCGCTCACCCCTTGAAACCCTGCAACAACAACTACATTGCCAGCATCTAACTGAGCTCTCATGGCACTTGGATCAATACTTTCGATACGTGCTTTTGTATGGACATTATCGGTTACGATTCCTGCTTTTCGACCGCTCATCGATACTGCAGGATGACCTATAGCATTGAGTGCAATTGAGAGCAACGCAGCCGTTACACGCTCGCCTGAACTCAATAGCATATCCACTTCACTGCGTTGTGGCGTAGAGGTATAATGCTCTGCATAAGCAATAAGTTTGTTTGTCTCGCCACTCATCGCTGACACAACAACTACTACTTTGTGCCCCTCTTTGAGAGTTTTAGAAACACGATTGGCAACATTTTGAATACGTTCCAAATCCCCTACACTGGTCCCTCCGAATTTTTGTACAATCACCATTACAAATACCCCTGCTCTTTAAAATATTCTATAACCAGCTCATAAATAGGCTTTTTAAAATGAGCCACACGAGCAAAAAGCTCATCTAATTGGACAAAACAATACTCTTTGAATTCTGGGTGTTTTGTTTGTAAATTGACAACGGCACTTTCATTGAGCCGTACTAGATAATAACGCTGTTTTTGTCCCGCAAACGGTGCCATTTTTTCAGCTATATGAAGGGGGAAATCGTATGAAATCCACTGAGGAAATTCGGCTACAATGCTTGCATCACAAGTCCCTATCTCTTCTTCAAGCTCCCGAAAAAGTGCAATATCGGGTGTCTCACCCTCATCAATTCCCCCCTGTGGAAACTGCCAAATATCGTACATATCATTACGCTGTGCGATAAATATCTCTTTTTTATCAGGATATCCGTGCGACACAATAATAGCAGCAACATTAGGACGATAATTTTTTTCTTCGGTCATTTAGTTATCTTTAATCTTTAGTTTTAAAAACGCTATTATAAAGCATTCACGATTAAGAATACTTGATAGATGCTTTCAATACGAGTCAAGCGTTAGCTATTTACAGTTTTTACATTTTATTTACTAGTCGTCAATTCTAGCTCTAAACTTAGGTTGCTTTTTTAAGAATTCAGTTGTAGATTTACCATTGATTTTAAAGCTAAAATTTTATAGTATAATGACCAATATTCTATGTTAAGAGGATTTGGATATTTCATATGAAATTAAAAATAATTATATTACTAACATTACTTGCAACATTTTGTTTTGCTGATAATAAATCACAGGGATACAAGATCGTATTAAATACTTTTCCGACACTGCAAGAGGCACGTGAGAGAATGGATAAAATAATTTTATCTAATCACGCCCTAGAGTTGCAAGAAAAATACGGATTTAATATAGTATCACGTTCATCGGGAAATTCTTATATTATTGCAGTTGAGCCAATCCAAGATAAACAAGGTGTTCAAGAGGTATTATTGCATTTTAAAAAAGTTTTTAAAGATGCATACCAAAGTGGCTACTATGGTCCCACATCGGGAAGTGTATTCTTGACGTCTACTGTAGTAGCTGAAAAAAATGCTCCCTCTTCGACCAAACCTAGTAAGCAAAAAAGCCTAAGCAACACAAATACTTCAAAAAGTGAAGAGGTTCCATGGTTATTGATTGCCTTGATCGGGTTTCCAGCAGCAGGTGCTATAACGGGAACGCTCATTGGACGCTTTACTAGACGTTAGTGGTCTCGTACTTGTAACTATAAAAAAGTATGCAATATGCAACAGGGAAGATTCGTCTCGAAGCATAAGCATTTTAATATCTGCAATCCCGTACTTCACATGGTATTCAGAGTAGATACGGGATTAATAGCGCTATAATATCAAATGCTTTTATACATTCATATCCCTTTTTGCGATAGCAAATGCTCCTATTGTGCTTTTAACTCCTATGTCGATAAATTTTCACAGCGTCAAGATTATATGAATGCCCTTGCTATTCAATTAACACACGAACTGACTCGCTTTGACGTACAGTCCAA
>CAMBHX010000136.1 GCA_945867285.1 Sulfuricurvum sp. IAE1 | reverse complement strand
CTTGTTGGAGCTCAGATGCCTGCTATTTTACTTGAAATTGGCTATATAAGCCACCCTGAAGAGTCTAGTCGTATCTCTGATCCTGCGTACCAAAAAGAGATGATTAGTGGAATTGTTAATGGGGTGCAGCATTATTTTGCCAATAACCCTTAATGTTCAAATTCTTCAATAGAATACTTCTTTTAAGCTTCTTTGAATTCTCATTGTGCGCTTCTCCTATTTCTTATTCTAGTGATGTTCAACCTGTTTTGGAAAAACGGTGTGCAGTATGTCATTCGTGTTACAATGCCCCATGTCAACTCAAGATGGAGACATTTGAGGGAATAGATCGTGGTGCTAACAAAAAGAGTGTTTATGATGCACTTAGGCTTAGTGCAGTACAGCCAACACGTCTTTTTATGGATGCAAATTCAACGCAAGAGTGGAGAAAGAAAGAGTTCTTTTCTATTACTGGAAATGCAGATTATTCAACACTCAGGTCGATGTTAGAGCTTAAAAAAACTAATCCACTTCCTGTGGGTAATTATTATGCAGAATCTGAAGTGACGACGTGTGTACGTGATCGTGACGAGATGGATAGGTATGCTAAAAAACATCCTGCTTGGGGGATGCCTTTTGGGGTTCCAGCACTTAAAAGTAATGAACATAAACTTTTAGTTGATTGGCTTGATCAAGGGGCAAAAGGCCCCAGTGACAAAGAAGACAAATTGCTAAAAATTCCCTCCAAAGAAGCTCTTGTTGCTATTAATAAATGGGAAGAATTTTTAAATCAAGATGAGGTTAAACATAATGTCACTGCTCGTTATTTATATGAGCATCTCTTTTTAGCACATATCTATTTTGGTGAAAAAAGTGGACGTGAATTTTTTGAGCTGGTTCGTTCCTCAACACCTTACCCAAAGCCTATTAGTGTTGTTGCGACTGTACGTCCTTATGATGACCCCAAAGTTACCAAAGTGTACTATCGATTTCGTAAGATCCACGGAACACTTACCCATAAAACACATATGACTCTAATGCTCGACGAGAAAAAATTACAAAAATATACGCAACTATTTATTGATAGTATATGGCCTCAAACCCCTAATAGGTTAGATTATAATCCTATAAAAAGTGCTAATCCACTGACTCGTTTTGTGCAAATCCCAGCACTATCACGGTATGAATTTCTATTAGAACATTCACAGTATATTGTAGATACGTTTATTCGTGGGCCAGTGTGTAAAGGGCAACTTGCACTCAATTCGATTGAGGATCATTTTTGGGTCATGTTTATGGACCCAGCACATGATTTGGGAGTTAAATACGATCATTTTTACTCCTCTCAAAAAGAGAATTTGGCTATTCCCAATGAAGCGGGAAGCAGCATGAAAATCTATAAGATTTTTAGTGATGATTATAAAAATGGCTACGCTGATTATTATAAAGCAAAATTAGCTTTGTACGATCTTGGGTATCCTGATGGGTTGCCACTGGATGCTATTTGGCAAGGTGAAAAAAGCGATGATGCACCGATATTAACGGTATATCGTCATTTTGATAGTGCATCGGTTCATCGAGGAGTACGCGGAGAGTTGCCAAAAACGGCATGGGTGATGGATTATGCACAACTAGAGAGAACTTATTATGCCTTGGTAGCAGGTTTTGATGTCTTTGGAAATGTATCGCATCAGACGAATATACGACGCTTTATGGACTTTATTCGTCTTGATGGTGAACTTAACTTTATCCACTTTTTACCCAAAGACAAACGTTACGAGATAATCAAGTCATGGTATTTGGGTGATAGTGAATTTGAAGAACCCTTTGAAGAGCTTAAAAATACTGTTGATACAAAAGTTGTATATACTCAAAATGAGGTAAAAAGAGAGTTGATGGAAAAGGTTGTTGAACATCATATTTTATCCTCAACAAATATTCATTTTGACCCATTGAATTATTTTCGGCTTGATGAAGAGTTCCCACCACTTCCTATTGCTATACGTAACAAGAAAGATGCATTACAGGGCTTTAGAGCTCTGATGAAACCAGGGATGAGGTTTGTGGAGATGTTGAATAAACTGTCTGTAGATGTTATTCTAATTCGAATTATTGATGAAGACAGTGGGGATCATTTTGTCAGTATGATTGTTAATCGTTGGCATGACAGTATCAATACAATGTTTAAAGAAAATAGCAAATTTAATCCAAGTAAAGACACTATAGATTTTTTCGAAGAAAATATTGCATCGTATCCTAATTATTTTTTTGTTGTCGACAAAAGTGAGTTGGGTGACTTTTTTGATTTGATTCAAAATTATGAAGATAATGATGTTTATAATGCCAAGGTTTTAAAGTATGGGATTAATCGTTCCGATGGTCGTTTTTGGGAAACATACGATTGGTTTCAAGAGTATTTTAATAAAGATGAGCCAATAAACGCTGCGTTATATGATTTAAATCGTTATCATCAGAGAGCTTTTTAGAAGTGGCGGACGAGGAGAGATTCGAACTCTCGGTACCGTTGCCAGTACGTCTCCTTAGCAGGGAGGTGGATTCAGCCGCTTTCCTACTCGTCCATTTTTATTGAAGAGGCGTAATTATAGGAGATGATTGATAACAATCACCTTAAAGTCTTTGATTTAGCTCCAGTAATATTCTCTCAACCACTTGCGCTGGATTGTTGTCTTTGTAGATGGGGCGTCCAACAACAATAAAATCAACTTTTTCTTTGCGTGCTGTCTCAATGGTAGCAACTCGTTCTTGGTCGCCAGCGTCTTCACCAAAGGGGCGAATTCCAGGGGTAAGGGTAATAAAGTGCTGCGCTGTTAGGTCTTTGATGGAGGCGCTTTCATAGGCACTGCATACTACGCCATCTAGTCCTGCTTTATGAGCATCTTGGGCAAATTGATCGGCTTTATAGGCAATTGATTTTTCATAAACGCGGCCAAATTCTTCTTCATTAAAAGAGGTTAGGGCGGTCACTGCAAGGACCAGTGGACGATTATCGTATGGTTTGAGTCGCTCCATGACTGCAGTCATGGCTTTTGGACCTGCAGATGCGTGAACGTTGAACATGTCTACTCCTAGTCCCATGATAGATTCGGCAGAATCTGCCATCGTATTGGGAATGTCATAGAGTTTTAGATCTAGAAATATTTTAAAATTTGGGTTGATAGCTTTGATAGCATCAATAAAAGGTTTACCATCTCGTATGTAGGAGCGTAATCCAACTTTGAGCCATAGAGAAAAGTTTTGAATTTTTTGGATGAGTTCGATGTTCTCTTTCATAGTAGGTAGATCAAGGGCGACACAAAGTTCCATGGGAGTCCTTTTTTTAAGTTCAAAAGTATAACAAACCTTATGTTTAGTTGACTTGAAGTAAGCCTTAAGTGTACGTTCATCAAAACGGATTACAATATAACAAAATTTTATCAAAAAAGGTCTTCTTATGAAAATACATTTAATAGCCGCCAGTTTGCTTGTAGGTGTTAGCTCGTTGGTAGCAACTCCTCATACGGTAGATGTGTCACACTCTAGTGTTGGATTTAAAGTCAAACACATGATGGTGAGTACTGTGAGTGGAAACTTCGGTGGGTTTAGTGGAGTGTATGATTTAGACAAAGGGGTATTGAAATCATTGAGCGGTACCGTCAAAGTCACAACAATTAATACAGGCATTACAAAGCGTGATGATCACTTGCGCAGTGCTGATTTTTTCGATGTTGCCAAATATCCTGATATGAGCTTTGTCCTTATCTCTCATAAAGGCTCCAAGGTCACTGGAAATTTAACGATGCACGGTGTAACCAAATCAGTTGTATTGGCTATGGATATGGGTGGAGTGATTGAGGATAACAATGGAAATAAGCGTTCAGGTTTTGTACTAGAGGGTAAGATTAATCGTAAAGATTTTGGTTTGGCATGGAGCAAACTGATGGAAGCAGGCGGAACGATTGTAGGGGATGAGATTAGAATTACGGTTGAGATTGAAGGGATTGAGGACTAAAGTCCTCACTTTTAGTTTTTAAGAGATTTTAACTGCTCG
>CAMBHX010000135.1 GCA_945867285.1 Sulfuricurvum sp. IAE1 | reverse complement strand
TTTAGAAATCATCAAAACTGAGACTTCCTTTGGAGTAATTCGTAACAGTTCCCTCGAAAAAGTTGGTTTTCTGGTCATTAAACTTGGAGAAATCATCAACCCATTTGATAGGGTTGGCAACATTGTAGAGTTTTTTCATTCCTACGGCGTGGAGCCGTTCATCAGCGAGAAACTGAATGTACTGCGCGACAATTTCATTGGTAAGACCGAGTATTTGACCTTGTGTGATGTATTGCCCCCACGCAATTTCGAGGGCAACAGCTTTTCGGAACATCTCATAAACTTCCTCTAAGAGCTCTTCGGTGAACAAATCTGGGCGTTCACGTCGTAACGTGTTAATGATGTTTTGAAATAATACAAGATGCGTCACTTCGTCACGTTGGATAAAACGGATCATTTGTGCTGAACCCAACATTTTACCTGAACGCGCTAGTGTATAGAGATACGTAAATCCACTGTAAAAATAGATCCCCTCTAAGATTTGATTTGCAAAACATGCTTTGACAAAAGCACTTTCACTGGGGTCGTGCGCCAGATCATCATAACGTGCGGCTATCGAGTCGTTTTTGGTTTTGAGCATCATGTCACGACGCCATAGATCATAAATCTCTTCAGAGTTTTGACTGATACTGTCGACCATCACGGCATAACTTTGAGAATGCAATGCCTCTTCAAAGCTTTGACGTACTAAAATGAGATTGATCTCAGGCGCAGTAACATATGGGTTAATGTTGTCCATAAGATTATTAGTTTGGAGTGAATCCATGAAAATCAACTGCGAGAGCGCTTTGTCGTAGGCGGTTTTTTCCATCTCGGTGAGATATTTGTAATCCACCGCATCACGGGTCATGTCCACTTCTTTTGGAAACCATGTGTTGTTGAGCATCATCTCCCAAAGATTGTACGCCCATTGGTATTTGATGTTGTTGAGCTCAAAGATACCTGTTGGATTACCACCAAAAATGCGACGGTCGTTGACTGACTCGGTCGAAGTCGGGTTGTAGATTTTCTTGCGGTTCATAAGGGTCCTTCGGGCTAACTCTTAGAGTTTTTCATAATAAATATATTATAGAGAAACACAATAATTATTCGTAGCGCGTTTATGTCGATTTGAAAATTATGTATCATGATCGCTAAAGGGGGAATAGCTATGATCAGTCAAATTCGTACATCCATTCTTGGTATTACAAAGGGACGCGCGAGCCTTGCAGTTTGGGATTGAATCGTTGAGTTTCTTGCATCATCTAGTCAGATTATCGTGACAAAACGATCGTAACTGCTTTAAGAAGCTGTTCTGGAATGAATGGCTTAACAATCCAGCCTGTTGCACCGACTGCTTTCCCTTTTGCTTTTATATCATCTTTATTCTCTGTGGTTAGCGCTAAAATCGGTGTTTTTGTATATGCTGGAAGTTTACGTAGCGCTTCAATGAGATCAAAGCCACCCATATTTGGCATATTAATATCGGTAATGATGATATCAAATACAGTAGAGTTAGCTTTTTTCAAGGCGTCCACTCCATCTTCCGCTTCAGTAATATTTGAATAACCTTTCTCACTTAGAGCATATTTCATCATATTACGCAACATATTTGAATCATCTACAATTAAAAATTTTGGCATTTTTTCTCCATTAAGTAAGGTTCTATCGTCGATTGAGACAAAGAGAGCACGATTAAAAATTTTCCCAAATGTCATTATTTGTACTATTGCTTGTTAATGGCTTAGGTGTTTTCACAATTATTTTTTTAAGTGACATTGATGCTGATGAGTGTATAGGTTTTGCAATAGAGGGTTTAGAGCGAAAATGTGATTGAATATCAGATTTCCCAATAAAGTTTTTAGATAAAGAATCCTCGACCATAGCATCAGCTTTCTCAATTGTTGCATTGGCTATAGCATCTGCTTCACCAGCAATGCGTGCATTCTCTTGAGTCATTTGGTCGAGCTGAGTGACTGCGGTATTGATTTGACCGATTCCTTGCATCTGCTCACGATTTGCATTGCTAACATCTTGAACCATAGCAGTAGTTTGTGCTATCTTGTCTGCTATAGTTTCAAACCCACGGGTAAGCTCTATAGAGATATTCATTCCTTCATTTGATTTTCCAGCCGCTTGTGCTGCCATCGCTTTTATCTCTTTTGCGGCATCGGCACTACGATTGGCGAGATTTCGGACTTCTTGGGCAACGACTGCAAAGCCTTTACCTGCATCTCCTGCTGTGGCTGCTTCTACAGCTGCATTGAGAGAGAGGATATTGGTTTGGAATGCAATGTTTTCGATGATGGCTACTGCATCGTTGATGGAGCTAGTTGCGTGCTGGATTTCATTCATCGCATTGGCAGTGCGTCCTGCCAGTTCGGCTCCCTCTTTAGCACTTATGTCTGTTTGAGCTGCCATGACTGCCATGTCGTTTGCTTTTTGAGCATTGTTTTGTACATTGCTCGTCATCTCTTCCATCGCTGCTGCTGTCTCTTCCAAACTTGCCGCTTGTTGATTACTCGCTGTTGAGAGTGCCTCGACTGCTTGTTTTAGGTTTCCGGCTTCTCCTTGGAGTTCTAAACCGTTTTGGAGAGAATTTTTGAGCATTTGCGTCACAGCATCACGCAATTTGTTGATATCAGTTACTAAAGTATCAAAAACTCCCCCTTTTTCGATATTGTTCAGTTTGAGCTCTTTGGTATAGTCATAGGATGCATATTGTTCTAGGATAATGTTCATCGCAACAAAATGTTCTTTGGTTGCCTTGATCATATCATTGACACCGTTTTTGAACTCTTCGAGTGAGCGGTTGGTCGTGGTTGCTTGAATATGCTCACTGTACCAGCCATGTTGTACACGGACGATTGTGTGTTTTGCTTCTTCAACGAGACGTGCATCGAGGTTTATTTGCGCTTCTACTTTTTGTATGTTTTCATTGATTTCACGAGCAATCATTCCAAATTCATCGAGGCTATCTATATCGATCAACGCTGCTCTATCGCTGTCACGACTCAAAAAGGAGAAAAACCCTCTCAACCCAAGCTGTGTTTTACGTAAAGAGAGTTCGATTTGACGAACGATAAAATAGACTGCTATAAGTCCAAAAAGAAGTACTAAAATGGATGTAATGACAATTTGAAGAATAGCATCGTGAGCTACCTTATCGGCTTCTTCTTTGAGTTTTTCACCATTTTTTGCATTCCAATCGATAACTACAGTGATAGCATTAGCATAATCACTACTCATTTTTTGACTAGCATTAACGAGTGCATTTGCCTCTTTAAACTTCCCTTTTTTCGAGAGCTCTATGATTTTTTGACGCATTGCATCATTGACATCACGCAATTTCGATGCTTCATTGAAAAGCTTGCGATCTTCTGGTGCCACAATAGTTTTTTCATAAGCATCAAATGTTTCTTTTTCTTTGCTTATAGCATCTTCTAAGGCTTCAATGTTCTCTTTTAGATGGCTTTTGATGGACTCATCGGTCAGAACTTTGGATAAGAATCGAGTACGTTGAACCTGCATCCCCGCATTTGCAGAATTTTTAAGTCCCAAAACAGGGTCTTCGTACATTTTAATACTCTCAGCAGCTAGTTCTTGCGCTGCATTGTAGCTGATTGTACCAACAACCCCCAGACCCGCTAGAAGTGATCCGGTAACAAAATACAATTTTGCTTTGGTTGACATATTGCTCAAATTAAGCATAGTAAGACCCCCCATAAATTTTTAATATAAGAACTTTAACTGTTTAGTGTGGCAATTGTGTTGCAAAATGATGATTTGCCTTTTTTCCTATAAAGTTCATTTGTAAAGTATCTGCTACCATTGCTTGTGCTTTTTCCATTGTGGCATTTGCTATTCTATCAGCTTGACTGGCGACTTTGGCATTTTCTTGGGTCATTTGATCGAGCTGGGTGATGGCGATATTGATTTGGCCGATTCCTTGCATTTGTTCTCGTGATGCACTGCTTACATCGTGTACTAACACTGTGGTTTGAGCGATTTTATCGGCTATAACTTCAAACCCTCGTGTTAGTTCGGTTGCTATTGCCGTCCCTTCATCCGATTT
>CAMBHX010000134.1 GCA_945867285.1 Sulfuricurvum sp. IAE1 | reverse complement strand
TTACTGGATGAACTCAAAGCCAGCGGTTATTACACCAAAACATGGCAAGCATTTGTGGTATTGCTAAACGTCAAATCCGTAGGTGTTATGGGTGATAATCGTACGTATGATAACACAGTGTGTGTCCGTGTAGTCGAAGCTGTTGATGGAATGACTGCAACTTTCGCGCACTTGCCTCACACGCTATTAGAGCGTATTAGTCGTCGTATCATCAACGAAGTGGACGGAATCAACCGTGTCGTTTATGACATCAGTTCTAAACCTCCTGCTACTATCGAGTGGGAATAAGCCTCAGGCTTCTCTCCTGTGCGCCCCATCTATCTCATTTCCAAAACTTCTCACGATAATGCTGTAGGTGTTATCCATATTCCTATTCTTTCAATACATTTATTAACTCCAGTCATTGATTTCTCACGCTATGATGGTCTAATTATTACCTCAAAAGAGGGTGCGAGAGCGCTTAGTAACTACACAGTTCCTTGGCAAAAGCTGGATATTCTCTGCGTTGGTGAAGCCACCGCACAAGTAGTAAGCACTATGGGCGGATACAATATAACAGTAGCACGTGGGTATGGGGATAGCCTTTTGGAAATTCTGGAAAACCAAGATAACCGCTGGCTCTATGTTCGACCACGTGCTATTGCATCTTCATGGCCAAAACAAGCTCGAGTGATGGGAAAAAAAATCGATGAAGTAATCCTCTACGAAACATCGTGTAATGAAACGATGGAAGCCATTGAGATTGCTGGTAATGGAATATTGATTTTTACCTCTCCTTCTAGTATTAAGTGTTTTCTAAAACGGTACCATTTTACTCCAAAACATAGTATTGTAGTCATTGGATTTACTACTCAAAAAGCATTACCGCAAGGAATACAATCGGTGGTCGCTGAAAAAACAACCGTTGAATCATGTATAGAGAGCGCTAAAAAGTTAGCTCTTTAAGCTTTTTGGAGCTATAATTATCTTCTTCTGGGTGACGCGAATAATTGCAAATTGAGGGTTCTACATATACAACTTATGGGTTTGTGGATATTGCGGTGTTGGGTGATTTTGTTTGAGTGCAAGAACGCACGAGAAATTACCCTCTTATGCAATGCTCTGCCTGTTTTTTTACGCTTTGAGAACCAAAGCACTTGCGAAACGCCCACCTGGGGCTTTTGATTTGATGACAGAAGAATGCTCTATCGGGGTGTAAGAGTTATTTTATGTAAAAATCCATTGGGGCTTTTGCATAAGATAAACAAAAAAAGTGAGAGACGTATGAACATAATGATTATTGGTAGCGGCGGTAGAGAATTCTCAATTGGTCGTGTGTTGAAGCAAGACGAACAGGTAGAAAAACTCTATTTTTGTCCTGGTAATGGTGCAACAACGATGTTAGGTGAGAATGTTGCTATTAGTGATTATGAAAAATTGGCGCAATTTGCGTTAGATAATGCGATTGATTTGACGATTGTAGGTCCTGAGACACCATTGACCGATGGAGTTGTCGATATTTTCAAATCTCACGGATTAGTCATTTTTGGTCCAACAGCAGCAGCCGCACAATTGGAAGGGTCAAAAGTTTATATGAAAAACTTTTTGGCAAAATATAATATTCCTACTGCACGATATATCGAAACAGCCCATATTGGTGATGCATTTAAATTTATTGATTCATTACAGACTCCTATTGTTGTTAAAGCGGATGGTTTGTGTGCCGGCAAGGGTGTCATTATTGCGCAAGACTTTGATGAAGCAAAAGTAGCAGTTTCAGAAATGTTGAGTGGTAAATCGTTTGGAGATGCGGGTAAGCGAGTTATTATTGAAGAATTTTTGGATGGGTATGAGCTCTCAATGTTCGCGTTGTGCGATGGGAAAGATTTTATTTTACTACCAGCAGCACAAGACCACAAGCGACTGTTAGACAATGATGAGGGACCAAATACAGGAGGAATGGGTGCATATGCTCCGACTCCTTTGGTAGATGATGAATTGTACGAAAAAGTCAAAGAACGCATTATTCGTCCGACGTTGTTGGGAATGCAAGCTGAAAATGCCCCTTTTGAGGGAGTGCTATTTATTGGGATTATGGTAGTGAAGGGTGAGCCTATCACATTAGAATTTAATGTCCGTTTTGGTGATCCTGAATGCGAGATTTTGATGCCATTGCTCAAAACACCTGCGCGAGAACTTTTTTACAAAGCGGCAACCAAACAGCTCGATACCCTTAATGTTGAATTTCACAACAAGTTCGCTGTCGGTGTTGTGATGGCAAGTAAAAACTATCCGTATGATAACAGTGTCCCTGCTGAGATTATTGTGGATGCTACTCATCATGATGAGATACTCCAAAATACTCATATTTCGTATGCGGGTGTTACTATGGAAGACGACAAGCTCTATGCAACGGGGGGACGAGTATTGGTATGTGTAGGTTTGGGTGACACGATTAAAAGTGCACGTGATCGTGCTTATATGTTGTGTGGACAAGTCCATTATGCGGGGAAGAAGCTTCGTACCGACATAGCTTATCAGGCATTGCGCGCATGAATCATGACATCGAGGTGTTACTGGATCGTGAGGGATTGAAGCTCTCAAGTATTCAAGCTCGCGCAGTGGCACTCGGGATCGATGAAACACTACTGAGTATTCTTTTGCTTATTATTTTGTGGGGACCTATTTCTAGTGCTGCCAACACAGAAGCGATGATTGGAGTGATTAATACTTTTGTCCTTGAATACATGTCGATTAAAATTATTTACCAAACTTTTTTTACGATGCAATATGGGGCAACTTTGGGAAAAATCATGATGAAAATCAGAGTGATTGAAATCAAAACACTGTCAAATCCTACTCTTTTGAGCGCTTTTAATCGGAGTGTTTTTCGTGTGGTAAGTGAATTGATTTTGTATTTGGGATTTATCTGGGGAATTTTGGATCCCTACAAGCGAACATGGCACGATTTTACGGCACGGACGTTGGTTGTTGATGTCTAGGTTTTTTGTACTCAGTCTTGTTGCAACAACTTTTTTATATGGGGGAGATACAGTAGAATTACTTGGAACACAAGTAGATGCCTATGGCTCTATTGCCAATACATCAGGTGATCCTGTAATAGTATATCAAGATCAAATTCTAAGTGCTAACAAACTTACCTATGATAATAATACTAGTATTATAGAAGCGTTTGGTAATGTTAATGCATATAAAGCAGGCCAGTATCATGTTGTGAGTGATTATTTTAAACTCAATTTGGATAAAGATACTCAGTATTCCAAGCCATATTATTCGTTTGATAATAATAGCAGCGCATGGATGAGTGCTGATGAGGCCAACGGCTGTGAAAATAAAATTGATCTAACCAGTGGTATAGTATCGGGATGTAATTCAATGGATCCATTGTGGAAAATTCATTTTAGCCGTGCTGATTACGATACTGAAGATAAGTGGGTTAATATTTATAATGCGTTGCTGTATGTTGAAGATGTTCCTGTGATGTATATACCATATTTTGGGTATCCCACAGATCGTTCTAGGCGTTCTGGTTTGCTGATACCCTCTTTTGGGCTTTCGAGTTCTGAAGGATTATATTATGAGCAGCCTATATTTTGGGCGCCGATAAATTGGTTTGATGCGACATTTACACCACAAATTCGGACATCACGTGGTAGTGGAATGTATACCGATATCCGTTTTGTGGATAGCCCGACTTCCTCAGGTTCATTGAAGCTGGGATATTTCAAAGAGCAAAGTGATTATGCTCAAGAGTATGATTTGGCCAATGTTAAACATTACGGTGCTGGATTTGATTATCAACATAAAGATGTATTGAAAAACTGGTTTGGTGCCGATTTTGAGGGAGAATCAGGACTCTACATGAGTGGTATGTGGATGAATGATGTCGACTATCTTAATTTGCAACAAAACAATGAGACACTTAATGTTACCGCCAATCAAATATTTTCCCGCATCAATGGTTATTATAGTAGTGAAGATAATTATTTTGGTACTTATTTAAAGCACTATCAATATCTTGATCAAACTGACAATGGACAGACATTGCAAACACTTCCAACATTACAGTATCACCGTTATTTGGAAAATTTTTTAGGTGATCATCTTTTAGTCAGTGGTGATAT
>CAMBHX010000133.1 GCA_945867285.1 Sulfuricurvum sp. IAE1 | reverse complement strand
AAATTCACGATCAATAAAACCAATAAATGCAGTCATAGGATGCAATTGTGCACTAAATTTTTTCGCATACGCATACAACAACGCATCTCGCTCTTGGTTTATAAATCGCAATTGCTCTTTAGAGCGCAACACACTATCAGGCGCCACGTAAAAAAATCCCGCCCCCGTACGCCCTACAATCGAGCCTTTGAGGACATGATTAAAACCGCCACGCACTAGCAAACACTCTTCGTCATTGATGTAGTGGATTTGGTTATCAACGAGATAGGGAGAGATTTTTTGGGTAAAAAAGAGTCTCTTGATCGACTCATTGATATCCGATTTTATACTTTTTATCCGTACGGCAATTTTAGAGAGCTCTTCATCTTTGGACTCGATAAAAAGCCCCGTAGCATCAAAATAGTCATCGATTTCATCAAAAACCACAGGGATTTTGATCTCACCCATCCACTCACCGATGAGTCCTATATACCCACCGTTTTTCATAAAGCGAAAATAGCGAACCACTTTTATTAGTTCAAAGATATCTTCAAATCGCAAGACACCTTGCTTTTTAAGATGATTGATAAGCCCCTCAAAAGAGATACTTTTAGGAGGTGCGTTGAACTCCAGCTTGTCCAATGCTTCAATATAACGAAAATGACGCTCTTGGTCACCCTCTAATGCGATGCTTTGAGTTCGGGAAAAAAAATGTTCAAGCTTTTGGATATGACCCAACAAGTCGAGCTTACCAAAAAGCTCTTGCAAACTAACGGAGAGTTGACTCATCTACACTCAGATGCGCTTAAAATCTTGGAATCGTATTTTGACCCTTTATTTCCTACAAAACTTTGTGTTCCGACGCTGTACGAGAACTCTTTATTAGTGACATTGATATCCTGACACACGATTGTCTCATTGTTGGTAAATTTGAGCTGTGCCGCAGCTGCCAACTCACCCTCTTTGTCGTTCATGAAATTGATAAGTGCCGCATTAGCAACGACGAGCGTCACTATTAGCGTTATAAGAGCCTTGTTGCGATTGCTAAGTTCGGTAAAATAGTGCATCCACACAAATGCCAAGAGGGAGATAATAAACCATAAAAAATACACCATCGTTATTTAATCCCTCGCAACTGATAGGTCAAATCACCAGCACCAAAGCCGACGATTAAATTTTTATCATACGTCGTGTACACTTCATCGCCAATAATTACTTGAATGGTGTCACCCTCACGGTGAAGTTTATCGGCAAGAATAAGATTATAACGCCCAAATTCTGTTGCAAAATCAATATCACGATGCTCTTCACTCGCAGCCCACACAGGCAAGATTACCAACTCATCCACACCTTCAAAACACTCTACAAATGCTTGAAGATTATCAACCGTACGAGAATACTTATGAGGTTGCCAAATCGCAACAACTTTAGAGAAACCTTTGAGCTGCTCATAGGTTTTGAGTGATTGCATGGTCGCTTTTATCTCAGTGGGATGGTGGGCATAATCATCTACGATGACACGATCAGAGCCTTTGAAAATCACATCAAAACGTTTTTTGATCCCACGAAAGTTGAGTAAATGGACACGAATGGAAGCGATACTCATTGTTTGAGCCGCCGCCATAATCGCTAATGATGCATCCATTGCAATATGCTCACCAAATCCCCACACCTCAAACTCACCAAACCCTTTGAGATGAAAACGAGTATACGGCTCATCATCGAGCAGCGTGTAGGTAATATTGGTTATATCCGTACTGGGATACAAACGCAACGCATCACACGTCAATGTCGCCATGAACGGATCTTCCGCATTGATAACCCGAACACTTCCCATCTCGATAAAGCGCTCATACGCATGGTGAAACTCATCGATATTGTAGTTATAGTATTCCATATGCTCAGGCTCTGCATTGGTCACGATAGAACAATACGGATTGGAGTTGAGAAAACTTCCATCACTTTCATCCGCCTCAAATAACAACACATCGGTACTTCCATCATAACGAACGTTTGAACCAAACCCTTTGGACTCCGCACCAATAATCGCACTCCCATCCATAATAGAAGCCAAAATCGCCGTGGTCGTACTTTTCCCATGTGCACCACACACTGCATACACTTTTTTCTCATTGAGGATTCGCAACAATGCATCACGACGGTGCAACACTTCAATACCGCGACGCTTCGCTTCTACCACTTCTGAGTTAGTTGGCTTGATGATGGCTGAATGGATTACTAGCTCACAATCTTCAGGAATATTATGCGCATCATGCCCAATAAACACCGTAATCCCACGCTTGCGTAATAACTCAGTGATATGAGTATCTTTCATATCTGAACCACTCACCTCGTGCCCACTGAAACGCATATACTTAGCTAATCCCGAAATACCAATCCCGCCGATACCGATAAAATGAATTTTCATGCAATTTCCTTTTTAAAAAAACCAATATAAAACTTCCCACTGTTTTGTACTGCATCCATATCCACATACTCTTCGATAAAATAATCAAAAGGGATGGATGCATCACAGGCGCTTCGATGAATCTTCATCGCTTCACTAAATGGCTCATCATCACTCAATCCGCCAATAACCTCAAACAATGCACTCGCATCGTGGGCACTTCCCGCACTGTAATGCTCAACAGCATATTCATACAAGGCACGCAAGGTCGCAAAATCTTGTACCTCGTTCATATCAAGACGCTCCATATTTTCCATCGTATTGGTCATACGCTCCAATGCTAAATCCAAAATATTGGCATAA
This sequence comes from Sulfuricurvum sp. IAE1, assembly GCA_945867285.1. GTDB lineage: Bacteria > Campylobacterota > Campylobacteria > Campylobacterales > Sulfurimonadaceae > Sulfuricurvum. The sequence continues at coordinate 1,415 of CAMBHX010000133.1, read as the reverse complement.
TACGCCATCAACGTATCATCATCAAACGTTGAGTGCGCTTGCGCCTCGAGGACATACAGTCCTGCAATATCCCCCTCACTTTGTGCTTGGTGTATTTTTGCTTTTAGTTCGTTCATGATAATGCCTCCTTTAGGCGGTTAAGTGCTTCGATAGTTCGAGCTGTCTCTTCGACCAATGCGATACGGATGTAGCCAACTCCAGGATTTTCACCTTTGCTGTCGTCTCGTGCCAAAAACTCTCCTGGTAATACTTTGACATTATAATCACGATAGAGCCGCTTCGTAAATTCCAACGCATCCCCTACTTTGAGCCATACATAAAATGTCGCATTGGATGTCTCTATCCCTAAAATCTCACGTGCAGCTTGAAAATTTGCCGCATACACATCACGAGCCACTTGCACGTGATCATCATCGCCCCACGCTGCCGCCGCTGCCGCTTGAAGAGGTAGTGGTGACGCACAACCGATATACGTACGATATTGTGCATACTCTGACAAAATCGCAGCATCCCCAGCGATAAATCCACTGCGCAATCCCGGAGCTGAAGAGCGCTTGGAGATAGAATTGATCACAAGGACATTTTTAAACGATGTATTCCCCACTGTAACAGAAGCTTCTAATAGTGAGGGGATTTTTTGCTCGGTATAAATTTCGCTGTAACACTCATCATTGATAAGACAAAAATCATGTTTAAGTGCTAGTTTCACCCACTCACCTAATTCTTCTATACTCAACACCGATGCTGTTGGATTGTTGGGGAAATTGAGAATCACCAAATCACATTGCGCCAGTTCTTCTTCATTGATGATAGGCTTAAAGCTATTTTGTTGGGTTAGATTGAGATAAATTACCTTTGAGCGTGTTGCAATCGCCGCACCCTCATAAATCTGATAAAAGGGATTAGTATATGCCATCACCGGCTCTTTTTTATCAAACAGATAATATTGAGGGAAATTAAAAAGCACCTCTCGTGTCCCAAAACTACTTATGAGTTCATTGGGTTTTAGAGCAACACCAAAACGGCTCTTTACAAAGTCTATCATGGCATCATTAAGGGTGGCTTCACCCACAGTTTTTGGGTAAAAACGCAATTTTGAGACATTATTAGCCAGTGCGTCTTGGATAAATCTGGGTGTCTCAAACTGCGGTTCACCAATAGTCAATGCAATCGGTAAGTAAGCAGAATTTGGAGTTATCCCACCAAGCAACATGGTGAGTTTTTCAAATGGATAAGGTTCAAAATGCACGTGAAAATCTTTCATTGTAATATAGTGCTATCATTATAGCAATTTTTTACTTATCCTCTTTCCCACTGCTAATCGACTCAAATCGTTTGAGATCATAGGCATCCACAATCATATATCGAGGCTGTTTCATCGTATCAATCCCACGTTTCATATGAGCATTATCAAT
>CAMBHX010000132.1 GCA_945867285.1 Sulfuricurvum sp. IAE1 | reverse complement strand
ACGTTTGAAAAATACGCTACTCGAATCGGTGGAGCCACTAACCATCGAATGGGGCTGGATGATGCGTTGATGCTCAAAGATACCCACCTCAAAACGATTGACAATTTAGAAAGCTTTATGGACGAGGCGCGAGCCAAAATCCCTTTTACTTCAAAAATAGAGATAGAAGCCGAAGATTTTGAGATGGCAAAACGTGCGATGCAAGTGGGCGCTGATATTGTTATGTGTGATAACATGACCCCCGATGAACTGCGTGAAATAGTAGCTTATAAATGGGAGCATCACAGCGATACATTACTCGAAGCCAGTGGTAATATCACTTTGGAGACAATTGAAGAATATGCCAAAACGGGCGTGGATGCAATCAGTACAGGTTCGATGGTACATCAGGCTAACTGGATTGATGTATCTATGAAGATGGATTAAGTACTTAGTTCATGGCAGACGATCAAGAAAAAACTGAAGAACCCACCGCCAAGAAGCTAGCAGATGCTAGAGAAGAGGGTAATGTTCCCCGTAGTCAAGATACGGCTGGAGTCATTGTACTTTTTGTTGCTATTTTGGCTTTGTTGGCGATGTTTTCATTTATTGCTGACCATTTATTGTCGCTCACAAAATACTATTTTTCATTAATGAATCATCCGCTGGAACAGGTTAATCTTATTGATATTGCTATTGTGACGTTTCGAGAGTTTTTAATTATGGCACTACCGTTTACGCTTATCGTGGCAATCGCTGGTGTGGCTGGGACGGTGGCACAAATAGGGTTTAATTTTACTACTAAGCCACTTGCCCCCAATTTTTCAAAACTCGATCCTATTGCAGGATTTGCTAATATGGTGAGTATGCAAAAAGTGATTGAAGCACTCAAAATAACCTTCAAATCGTTTGCAGCTATGGGTGTTGGATTTATTTTCTTTTGGGCATATATGAAAGAGCTACCGACAGTTGCACTCTTTAGTTTATGGGATCAGATGGCGTGGTTCAAAGAAAAAGCAATCATTTTAGCTGCTGTGATGCTTGTGGTCCTTTTTCTCTTTGCAGTCGTGGATCTATTTTTGACCCGAAAGCACTATTTTGACAAACTCAAAATGTCGATGCAAGAGATCAAAGATGAGATGAAAAACATGGAAGGGGATCCCCATGTCAAGGCAAAAATACGGCAAATTCAAATGCAAGCAGCCCGTAAGCGTATGATGTCAGCGGTTCCTCATGCGGATGTAGTTGTCACCAATCCTACTCACTACGCAGTCGCCATCAAATATGATGAGACTAAGCACAATGCTCCTGTTGTTGTTGCCAAAGGGGTGGATAATATTGCTGTTCAGATCAAAAAAATCGCACGAGAAAATGGAGTACACGTCATGGAAAGTCCTCCGTTGGCACGTGCATTATATAAAGATGTAGAGATTGATCATCCTGTTCCAGAAGCACTTTTTGTAGCCGTTGCAGAAGTTCTAGCATATGTTTATAAGATGGGAAAAAAGAAAAAATGAGTGTTCAATCTATAGATAAAGCATCCCATATTATTCTTGTAGCTCATGAACACCCTGATGCTGATTCACTGGGGAGCGCATGTGCATTTTATTCTCACCTCTTGCGACTCTCTAAAAAAGTAACGCTATTTTGTTCAACTGATATTGGGGATAAGAACTTATTATTCTTGCCATGGAGCGATAAAATCTGCCATACATTTCCGCTTGATGCTGATTTAGTAATGAGTTTTGATTGCGGAAGTTTTAAACGTCTTGGTATAACGTATACGGGTGAGCTGATTAATTTTGATCACCACATCAGTAATGAGCACTACGGTACGTACAATTACGTGAATGTGAATGCCTTGAGTACAACACAAGTAATTTATGAGTGGTTTATTGCCAACGATATAAAAATAAATGGTAAAATGGCGCAATCGCTTTATGCGGGGCTTTTGGACGACACAAGTTGCTTTAGAGATATCACTCCCGCTGTTTTACATATGGGTAGTTCGTTGATTGCACTTGGGGCGAATCATGAGGCGTGCGTAAAGGCTCTTTTTGGGTGCCATTCGCTCGCATCACTTCGACTCAAAGCAATAATGTTACGTGAAATGGAGCTTGTGCATGATGGTAGTGTTGCGGTATTTAAGGTAACACAACAAATGCTAGGAGAGAGTGGTGCCGTTTTACGTGATTGTAAACATCCACTAGAAGTTTCACTGAGGCTCAAAGTTGTCACAACCGCTCTTTTGGCGGTGGAACTTAAATCAGGAGGGGTGAAAATCTCTTTGAGATGTAGTGAAGCATTAAACGCTTCCGAAATATTACAGCATTATGGTGGTGGTGGACATGCCAGTCGTGCAGGTGCACGACTGGCAAATGTCACCATAGATGAAGCAGTTGAAAAAGTACTAAGTCAAATTAGAAATATAGCACAAGGGAGTTAGATGAGACACAATCATAATCGCATTGGTTCGGGAATTTTAGGATGGATATTAGGAGCGTGCGCAATTGCTGCTGTAGGGTTAATGGGATTTTCCCCTCTTTTTGAGCGCGATGATCCAAAAGTAACTCTTAGTTGTGATGGATATTGGAATTTTAGCACCCCTATTGAAGTTAGTGTTGAAGATGCTAGTGGACTTAAATCCTTTAATGCAACTATTGCAGGGCCTCATGAAGACTGGGTAATTATTGATGAGACTCAGTCATCAAAAGAGACTAAAAAACACTTTCAAATAACACCTCCAAAAGGGATGAGGAATGCTCAGGCTCAATCCGTTACCCTCAAAATTGAAGCTACGGATAATAGTTTATGGGGACTATTTATGGGCAATACGACCGAGCAAGAGATGACACTTATTGTTGATCAGCGTAGGCCAGCATTAGCAGTTATTACACATTCATATAAAATCCAAAAAGGAGGATCCGCCCTTGTGGTCTTCAAAGCATTTGATGATCATATGAAGAACCTTACTATTGAGACTACTATTGGTAAGACATTTATTGCGCAACCATTTTATAAAAAAGGATATTATGCTTCACTGCTTGCATGGCCTGTACAAAATGAGAGTTTTAGTGCGACCATAGTAGCACGAGACAAAGCAGGCAATGAAACACGCAGTGCTATCCCTTTTCATCTTAAAGATCATATTTATAGGGTTTCAAATCTTGAATTGAGCGATGCATTTTTGGATGGTAAAATCGCTGAACTTGCCAACACTTATGAGCAGACAGTTGGGGTGAACGACAGATTAGAACAGTTTAAAATTATCAATGAAAAAGTGCGTGCGGATAATGAAAAAATCATTCATACTATTACCGCAAAAGTTTCTAATGAGATGATAAGTGATTTCAAACCTCTTCCATTTTATCCACTTCAAAATGGTCAAAAAGTGGCCGACTTTGGAGATCACCGTATTTATAGCTATAAAGATAAAAAAGATTTTTCAAGTGCCTATCATATGGGATTAGATTTAGCAAGTGTCTCTATGGGTTCAATCAAATCAACCAATAGCGGTAAAGTCGTTTTTTCTCAAACTAATGGTATTTATGGTGATTTACCTATTATTGATCACGGTTTTGGACTGTACACTCTTTATGGACACTGCTCGCAAGTTAATGTTCGTGAAAAAGATACTGTTGCTAATGAACAAGAGATTGCTAAAACAGGGATGAGCGGTTATGCGATGGGAGACCACTTGCACTTTGGTATTTTAGTGCAAGGGATTGAAGTACGTCCTGAAGAGTGGATGGACAGTAAATGGATTGCCGACAACATTACGAGTGTTATTGATACGGCTAAAATGTTTATTGACAGTGGCAACTAAAGTTATACACAAAAACGAATATATCCGTTTTTGTGTGAAGGACTAAAGTCCTTTGCAATCCCTTGAAGTTACAAAAAACTTGTTTTTTGAGAATAATAAAAGTAGGTAATAAATAATGCAACAACATTTTGATGAAGCGGCTTCTACATGGGATATGGGTGATGTGCGAGTAGCCACAGCTCGGTCTATCTTTCAAACCCTCATTAGTAGGATGGCGCTTGGGAGCTCGATGGATCTTTTGGATTTTGGATGTGGTACAGGGTTGCTAAGTTTTCAAGCAGCTCCATTGGTGAACAGTGTTACTGGAGTAGATTTGTCGCCCAATATGGTAGCACAATTACTGCAAAAAAATACTCCAGAGCTTCAGATTGATGCTGTGTGTCAG
>CAMBHX010000131.1 GCA_945867285.1 Sulfuricurvum sp. IAE1 | reverse complement strand
ATGAGATAATCGGCTCCCACACTAGTGGTGTAGTTGATCCAATCAAAAGTGAGATCATTATTCATAAGTGAATTGATTTCATAAATTTGTGGCACTTGCTGTACGATGGAGTTGGCGATAATCATATTCTTACGGTCTTTGGATTGGGTCAATGTGATAAGTGTAGGGTCAAAACTCATCTGAGTGGAGAGAATATTGTGTTCATGGGCACCTACAAATGTCAGATGTGCGATCAACATTGAGGTTTTAACAATGGGCAGATGAGTGATGATACTTTTTTTGTTAAAGGCAGAGGGACGGCCTAAATACTTGACGATATTAGCACCTTGAGTATCGATAGAATAAGGGGTTGAGCTTTTTGCAATCGTGCTTGTAAAAGCATTGAGCTTATTACCTATAGGTGACTCATCATAAAAAGTTGCAACTGCATTGCTCATGTACGGCTTGAGTGCAAGAATTTGTTCTTGATAGTCAATAGCACCAAAAATGATTGAGTTATCATTTGTCTGGACATCTCGTTTGTGTACTGTTGGGATAAATATTGGAAAATCATGGGCAGTTTTAACAAGTTCTTGAACACCTGTAATAGTCAGAGGGGCAAGAAGGGCATCTATGTTTTTAGCTTTAGCACTTTCTAGTGCTATATGAATAGAAGAGGTTGATTCATCTTTCATATCAATGGATATTAATTCAAAAGTAATATTGCGGGACAAGAGAGTAGCCAGTGCAACATTGTAAGTAGATGAGGAGTATTTTCCTACTACACTAGGAGCACTTAACAGAGCAATTTTAAGCGGTTGTGCACAAAGAGTAATGACAGATAAGAGAATAATGAGGAGAATTTTCACGAAAACTGCACTTTGGATAATTTTTCTTTGATAAGAGTCAAATCCCGCATGGCTTCTTTTTTGGAAGAGGGGTTTCGTACTAAAAATGCAGGATGATACATAGGGATGATATGAGTATTTCCATAGGGTATATAGGCACCGCGCAAGCTTTCAAACTCGCTCTTATCATGCGTTAAGAGTGCATGAGCATCACCACCAAGGGTTACAATGAGCTTTGGAGCTAAAAGCTCGAGCTGTTTGTGCAAATAGGGTGAACAGCTATTACATTCACTTGGGGATGGCTGTTGAAAACCAAACGGCTTACATTTAACAGCGTGGGTGATATACACATCATCGATACTCAGATCAAGTACTTTTTCAATCATATCACGCAGCATAGTTCGAGCAGGACCCGTATAATAACTGTTGCTCTCATCCTCAGCACTGGAAACAAATGCATCAATAAAAACTATTTTTGGAGTATACGAACCAAACCCGACCATGCTTTGGGAGCGTGATTTACTCAAATCACACAAATGGCATTGCATAATTGTGTTACACAATGATTGATACGTATTGGGAAGCTGTGAGGTTTGCATTTGAGGCTTGTTTGGACTGATGGGGTCAACATAATCAAAGCCAAGAGATTGCAAACGATAGAGATTTTCGAGATAGGCTAAGTTTTGATATGAGTTCATAGGAATAAGTATAAGAAAAAGTGCGTTAAAAGGAGATAAAAAGATTCAACCTCAAAAGAGGCTGGATATTACAGTTACGAACAGTGTCCGCCACCACAACACGTACTAGCTTCTTCTACTTCTACGATAACTGGAGTTGATTCCCAGATGCCGTGTTTTGTACAGTAGCCGTGTGCCACAAGAGTCAATTTTTTACCCATTGGGCGAATATTAAAAGTTACTTCAGCATGAGATTTTTCATTACCAAGTGTTCCTGGGACAAAAGTAGTCATCGCTAATTTAGTTTCACCGTTGAAAAGAGTAATACTCTCAATATAGTGATCAAAATCATCCGGATGAGTATATTCTTGACCCATTCTTACATTAACTGCAAGCATTTCACCTTTTTTAGCAGTACCAACAACGGTGATAAATGGTGAGTGACGATCGATAAGATCTTTTTTAGCTTCACGTTCTACGGTGTCGATATCAACGTATTTGTTAATAAGAGGCATAGGATTTCCTTGTATTTTTGATTTGAATAGGGATATTGTATCTCGCAAAACTTTTAAATCTCTACAAGGCAATAAATGTATGTGAGGATTAATTTTTACCAAAGAAAAAACATAGAAATGCTACAATGCGCTCATTATTAAAAACTAGGATCAATATGGAAAATGAAGAGCGCAAACCTCGTATAAAACCAATTATAGAGGGAGCTGAGTCTCTGTCTCTTGGGATTTCAATGGTAGTAGCAGTACTTATCGGTGTTGCGATAGGGTTGGGTCTTAAAAAAGTCACAGGGTTAACTTGGCTATTATGGGTTGGGGTGGCTATTGGTATCTTGGCCGCTATTTTAAATGTCTATAAAGCGTATAGCAAACAGTACAAAGAGTTCGAGGCATTAGCCAAAGACCCTCGCTACAATATGGGTAAACAAGCGGATGATGATGACGAAGATTAAAAAAACATTTTTTATCCTCTTGGTCTTTATTCTGGGCTCTTTGGGGCTTTTGATTCTCTCCAAAGCTATCTATGCCAGTTTTACTGTATCGGTACTCTCGGGTGCATTGGTGGCCATGGGTTCACTGTATGCTTATTCTACTATGATTCGACAACGTGCCTCCGAGGTGGAGTTTGATGATAGTAAAGATGCTATCGACGCTATGGACGACCCGTATGATCTATATGAAGATGAACGAGAAAGTGAGATAGCAGATGTAAAAGTGATGATCAAAGAAGAAAAATCACGTCAAAAAAATGAGGTTGTTAAAAATACACTCAAAAACGGTTCTGCCTGGGTGTCACTGTACCGATTACTTCCCTATGCATTTTTGATTTTAGGCTTCTTGGCATTACAAAACAACCACTCTTTAGTACTTCTACCATACTTGGTCGGCTTGGGATTCGGGATTATCGGGGGGTATCTACTGGCACGAGAGTGGTTTATTTAGTCACCACTCTTTTATTGGTGATGATTATAGATTGATTCTATATCCCAGACTACTATGATTAACAATCAGTTTTGAATACGTTTTATGACGGAGGGCACGCACTAAAGTTCGTAGTGTATCTATGCTCATGTTATTTTCTTTCCAGATATACTCTTCGATAGTTTCATAGGGTATAAATTTCCGGTTGTTCTTGAGCAAAAGCTCAAGCAGCAAAGACTCTTTTTTGGTTAGATATACTGTTGGTCCATTGGGATGATGGACTGATTTATTGATGGTATCGTATCGGTATTTGCTTCCCAAATCGATTATTATGAGCTGAGAATTATTGAGTATTTTTTTGCACGCTACTTCAAGTCCCAATACAAGCTCAGAAGATTCAAACGGTTTGATAAGATAATGGCTCGTATCAAGGTTGATCGCTGCAAGTAGCGTATTCTTGTTGTAATCATTTGCAGTAAGAATGATTGGGGTAAGGACATTGTTGTCACGAAGAAGTCGCATAAAATCCATCTGATTCTCTTGGTCCAAATCCAAATTTAATACAATAATATCAATTTTAGCCTTTTTCAAAATAGCACGTGCAGCTGAAATTTCATCCGTTTCTATGACATTCATTCCATTGTCACGTATCATCTTGGAGTTTGTTTGGCGACACTGAAGATCGTTTTCGATGTATAAAAGTGTTTTGTTTTCTAGAATCCACATGTAAGATACGTACTCCCACTTTTTTTCGATTCTATTAATCAAAAAGAAAATTATACTTAAAAAAAACTTATTAATCATTTTTGATAAAATATTTCTCATTTTTTCCTCATTTTTTATTGTTAGAATTTTTTTTCGTTCTTAACGGAGGAAGTTAAATGATTTGTTTTACCTCAAAATTAAAAAGAATGCGGTTGAAAGTTTTGAATCGAATTCTATTTACCCTCACTACAGATAATAATGGAATCATTATAGATGCTAGTAAAGGTTTTGAGTCACTCAGTGGATATTCCTCAAAAGAACTTATTGGTAAAACACCCAGAATACTATCTTATGCAGGGACACCAGTTGAGTTGGTAGATGATTTATGGTCAACAATTATACAAAATAAAACATGGTATGGTGAGATAAAAAATCGTCACAAAAGTGGTAGAGCCTATTGGAATTCTGTACGTATTGAGCCGTTGGTAGACGAAGAACATATTCTTGGATATTTTGCCATCTATACCAATATCACTAAACAAAAAGAGTTGATTCGTCAAGCCAATAGCGATCCTTTGACTGGGATTTACAATCGTTCAAAGCTTAATTTACTGTTGAC
>CAMBHX010000130.1 GCA_945867285.1 Sulfuricurvum sp. IAE1 | reverse complement strand
TGCCTTAGCGGCTGGCGTAGTCAATGGGATTTTATTCCATTGGCGTTTTAAATAAATGGTAGGGACGCAGTATGATTGAAATATTTAGCTATCCTTTTATGCAACGTGCGTTTGCAGCAGGATTGATGATTGCACTACTCGCCTCTCTTAGCGGCTCTTTTTTGGTATTACGCCGTTATTCGCTTTTGAGCGAGACACTGGCGCATGTCTCACTTGTAGGGGTTGCTATTGGTTTGCTTGTAGGTGTAAACTCTCTTTTGATGGCAGTGGTAACATCGTTGCTAGCAGCATGGGTCATTGAGTATTTACGAAAGTGTCGTGGGTTGTATTCGGACTCTATTTTAGCCATTTTTCTTTCAGGCTCCTTGGCGCTGGCGGTAGTGATTGTCTCGTTGAGCGGGTCTTTTAATGCCTCACTGTTTAGTTATCTTTTTGGTTCTATCCTCTCGGTGAGCAGTGAAGATTTGATGATTATGGGCATTGTTGGGGTTGTATCTCTGGGCTTGCTCACGGTTTTTTTTAAAGAACTTTATTTTATTGCTTTTGATGAAGAAGTGGCACAAGTCAGTGGATTGCGTGTCACACTGCTTAACTTTATGCTTGTGAGCATCATCGCTGTGATTATTGCCCTCTCTATTCGAGTGGTAGGGACGTTGCTCATTGGTGCGCTGATGGTGATGCCTCCCGTGAGTGCGATACGTTTTAAAATGGGCTTCTTTCATACCACGCTTCTATCAGTAGCTATTGCCTTGGTGTGTGTTATAGTAGGGCTTGCCCTCTCATTTCTCTTTTCATTACCAAGTGGTGCTGCCATTGTACTGTGTTTACTTGGGGTATTTATACTCTCACTGGTTGTTAACCCTGCATGAATATTTGTCATGAATTTTCTCGTAGCGCTTCACATTACTCGCAATTTAGTGCTATCCAAAAAGCTGTAGCGCAAGAGCTTGTTGCACTAACTCCTCATTCTTCGAGAACTATTTTGGATTTGGGATGTGGTGATGGTCTAGTTTATTCGAGTATTGATTGGGAGTTTGAACGGTTTGTGGGGATTGATTTTGCAAGCACCATGCTCCAATATCACCCCAAAGAGGCAAAAGTTGAACTGCGATTAGGAGACTTTAATGATCCTGCTCTTTTTGATCGCTTGAAAAACGAGCATTACGATCGTATCTATTCTTCTTCAGCATTGCAATGGGCAGATGATTTGGCGTTGACGCTGTTCAGATTGTCACAACTACACACACCCGTATCATTGGCGATTTTTACCTCAGGGACATTCAAAACATTGTATGAGTATGCCCACCTTTCGCCACTACTTAAAAGTGCGCAGGAGATTATTCAATTATCCAACTCTTTTTTTGATGCCCATACGAAAATCCTCCATTACAGCTTGGAGTTCAAAAATGCACGTGAGATGTTTGCCTATATCAAACGCAGTGGTGTGAGTGGCGGAAAAAAGATGTTGAATATTACCCAAATGCGACAGTTGATGCGAGACTATCCGTCCCCTTTTGTACTAGAGTTTGAGATTTTACTACTTTCATCTCGCTAGATATTTTTATTCCACCGTTTGTGGTGAGTAAGTCGATCCATCCATCTCCCTTCAACAGGCTCAGAGCGAACGGAAGTTGAGCATTTGTAAAATTCCTCTCGCAGCATATACCCCGCTGGCAAAGCATCCTGTGAGTAAATATCCACCCGTAGGAGCATCCCAGTCGAGCATCTCACCTGCACAAAACACATTGGGTAGCGCATGAAGCATTAGATTCCGATCCAGAGCGTCTCTTTTTACACCCCCGGCACTACTAATAGCACCCTCAATCGGTTGCATACCAGTAATCTTAAGAGGATAGTTTTTAACATACGTAGCGACACTAGAAGCATCATTCCACTTCTCTTTAGACAAACTTTCACGAATGAGTGACCCTTTGATATGATCCAACCCCGCTTTTCGCCAGGTATTTGAGAGTGTTTGTTTACCCGATGGTGTCAGTCGTGAGATGAGATGATTTTGGCTGATATGTGGCATTAGGTCGACATACAGCATTGCATTACCCGTTTTTATCAGCTCTTCTCGTAAAGCGCGGGAGTGTGTATATGCCAGCCCTCCCTCGATGCCATACGACGATAGGAGAATTTCGCCCTCTTTTCGCCCTCCTCCGCTGACCCAGGCGTGTATATTTTTGAGAGGTTGTCCAAAATAATGTGCCATGTGAGACGACCATGATACGTTAAATCCACAGTTCGAAGGCAACAAAGGGCTGATCTCGATCCCCTTGTCAGCCAAAAGTGAGACCCATTGTCCATTTGAACCCAAATGCGGATAGCTAGCCCCGCCCAAAGCCAAAAGGGTACCATCACACGCAACGTGTAACTCTTCATTTTTGGTGGTAAAACGCAACTTTCCAGTATCACTAAAGCCACTCCATGTGTGACCGCAATGTACTTTTACCCCTTGCAGTTTGAGTGTAGATAGCCATTTACGTAACAGTGGCGCAGCTTTCATGTCGGTGGGGAAAACTCTCCCTGATGTTCCGATGAACGAGTCAATACCCAAGTTCTTCATCCACACAATGATCTTGTTTGCATCGAATTGATCCACCATAGGCTTTAGCCAGTCGGGTTTATCGTAGTTCCCAATAAAATCCTGCGCAGGCTCACTGTGGGTGATATTCATTCCACCTTTGCCCGCTATGAGAAACTTTCTGCCCACCGATCGATTAGCTTCATAGATATCGACACGGACGCCGGCAGCTGACAAGATATCCGCAGCCATTAACCCAGCAGGCCCAGCTCCGATGATGACGATGTGCTTAGGATTCAACTCCCCTTGTGTCCAAAATCCAAAAGATTCTCTTTTTCCAAGGTATACAGTTCATAACGAATATGTTTAAAGGTTTCACTCAAATCGGGGCTGATTATTTTATACATCTCTTCTAAAACTCTTGAAGACTCTTGGGCTCGCTTGTAGTTGGCAACCACAATACTTTTGAGATCCGTACGATTCATCTCGCTTTGAATAGTGGGACGCAATATGTCATTGACGCTATCACGAGAGCTTAGAAGTTCGTTGAGGGGTTCGATACGACATTGATGACGCAAGGATTTGAGTTGTGAGGCGATAGTCTTGTCATTGTGAACATAGCGAGCTATATCCTCAATCACACGAATACCTTCTTTGAGGCGGTTGAGATTGGCATCCACCACTCGCAAAAGCTGCGAGGGGAGGTGATTAGTCTTCACTGTTTCCAAAAAGTCCAAACAGTTGTAAAAGAGCTGTAAAGATATTGAGAAAATCCAAGTACAAGGCAATAGCCCCATCGATAGGAGTTTCATAGTTTCCTGCCATGATGTTTTGAGTATCGTAGATAACCATGATGCTAAACAATACGACAACAGCACCTGAAATAGCTACCATGAGCAATGGATTACCCAAGAAAATATTGACGATAGAAAACCCTAGTATGACAAACATAGCAATCATAAGAGGTTTGCCATAGCTCGTAAAGTCTTTGGTTGTTTTGATAGCATAAAAGCTCATTGCTCCAAAAACTACGGATGTCATAGCAAACGCATTCCCGATGATAGTAGCACCGCCGCTCATACCAAGGGTGCGAGCAATAAGAGGAGCCGTCATAAGACCTGTCATAAAGACAAATCCAAACATCACCATGAGATTGATGCCAGGCTTATGTTTTACAAACTGTAGCCCGATAAGTAAACCGATCTCGAGGATCACCAACGGCCAAAAATAAGCATGCAAAGTTGCCGCCATTGGCACACCGACGTACGCACCGACTGCGCCCGCCATCATAGAAGCAGCAAACAGTTTGTAGGTATCCTTTACAAAAGTTACAATTTGCGCTTCGTTTCTTGTTGCGCTTTCATAACCAGCAGTGCTGGCTTGCGCATAGTCACGATCGTATAGAGCCATAGTAGAATCCTTAATAGGAGAAATTTAACAGTGAGATTATACAACAGATTTGTTAATCGACCTTGTATTCTTATATTAGAGTGTAAAGTTTAGTCAATCTTTGTCTCGTATGATTGAAGATTTATCTCCCGTTCGTGGTGAGCTTGTCGAACCATGAACATAATTATTCTAAAAACCCTATATATAATGTATAATATGGGGAAATTATGAGTAGTTTTGTAACACATTGTTACAAAATAAACGAAAATTTGAATATTTTTGTAATTTTATGCGAATTCTTTTAAAAAACCCTTGACATTTATTTTATTTTCCCCTATAATTCCCGTCCACAAACACTGAGAGACCTTGAAAAAGACTTTTAGATTTGAGTTTGAGATCATTGAAAACTAAGCAGGAATGACGGTCAGGCGCAGCTTGAACGA
>CAMBHX010000129.1 GCA_945867285.1 Sulfuricurvum sp. IAE1 | reverse complement strand
AAAATCATCGCCGTAAAATTAAGCGTTTTTTCATCCAAAATCACTTCACCCGTCTCTTTAATACGGAAAAAAGCGATAGGAACACCCCAGTCTCGCTGACGTGAGATACACCAATCGGGACGATTTTCCACCATTGAATTCAAACGATTACGTCCGGTCTCAGGGTAAAATGCTGTTTTTGCTACTTCTTCTTGAGCAATTTGGCGTAATGTTTTAGTTTCACCGTTTGGTGTACCATCAACGCTGATAAACCATTGTCTTGTCGCACGAAAAATCAATGGTGTATGAGAACGCCAACAATGAGGATAGGAGTGACGGAATTTTGAGACTTTCAACAAACTCTCACCCAAAGCTTCTAAAATTGGTTCATTGGCTTTGAAAATGTGCATCCCCACAAAATTTTCAGGATCAGGAAGCAAGCCATCACGCACAACCGTATTATCATAGCATCCTGTTTCATCGACTGGCATTACCACTTCAAGGTTATAGCGCAATCCAATGCGATAGTCATCCTCACCATGCCCAGGAGCGGTGTGAACACAGCCTGAACCACTCTCCATCAAAACATGCTCACCTAACACAAGATGTGAAGTTCGTCCATTAAGAGGATTGAGTGCCATGAGATTTTCAAACACCGATGCGTCAAAAGTTTGAGTAACACTACCCGTAACGACACCCTCTTCTATCATCGCTTCATAACGCTGTTGCGCCACGATATAGCCATCAGATGTTAATACATATATTTCATTGGGATTAAGTGAAATACCCGTATTCGCTGGGAGAGTCCACGGTGTTGTGGTCCAAATGACAACCGCTGCTTTTGTAGTGATTCCCACAGCAGCTTTGGCTTCACTGCTTAGCTCAAACGCCACATACATCGAATAGTCTTCTTTGTCTTCATACTCTACTTCAGCTTCTGCTAACGCCGTTCGCTCTGCCCAACTCCAGAACACTGGTTTGGATCGCTCAACCAGCAGACCTTTTTGAGCCACACCGCAGAGAGTGCGATAAATATTGGCTTCAAATTTATAGTCCATCGTGAGATACGGATTGTCCCAATCTGCTACAATTCCCAATTTTTTGAACTCTGAGCGCTGAATATCCACAAACTCAGCCGCATGAGCACGACACAGTGCTCTAACTTCTGCTTTGCTCAATAACTCTTTTTTTTGTTTTCCGCCCAGCTTTTTTTCAACTTGCTGCTCAATAGGTAATCCATGACAGTCCCAACCTGGGGTAAAACGGACCGATTTGCCGTTAAAATAGTTATATTTGACCACAATGTCTTTGAGAATTTTATTGAGAGCATGCCCGATGTGCGTGTGCCCGTTAGCGTAAGGAGGACCATCATGAAGTGTAAAAGTTTGCGCCCCTTTACGATTAGTCTTCATCCGGCCATAAACATCATTAGCTATCCATGATGCATAACGTACAGGTTCATTGTTAATCAAATTTCCACGCATCTGGAAGTTGGTTTGAGGTAAAAGTAACGTATCTTTGTAGTCCATAAAATCCCTTGAAAAGTGGGTATAAAAGTTTTGCATTATAGCTTTTAGGGGTTTAAATTTTGCTTGTCTACGTCCCCATTGTGCTATACTATGGCAAATAAATAAAGGTGATTGATGAAGAGAGATATACTTTTTGTTGGAAATAGATTGATTTTAAATGAATCATATGAGAGATATATTCTACGAAGCATTAAAGAAAAACTCTCATCTATCGACTCCATTAGCTATTTTGAAGAGTCTGATAAGGGAATGTTTCTGCATCTAGATCAACTTTTGGCCTGCGAATCCAAAGTGATTATTATTACCACCAAAAGCACTTTTACTATTATTGGAAAATTGTTAAGCACCATCACTGCAGACAATCAAATTCTGAGAAACAATATGCTCATCCCCTCTCGAGCCAGCATCCTCGAACAAGGAAGCTATTTACTAAGTACCAAAACATCTGAAATCAACGTTATTTTGGCACATGAGGGAAAAACACTCCCTCCCATTCTAATCGATGATGAGAACAAAAACGGATACATTCATATCTTCAATGAAGATCGCTCAACGGCTATAACACTGCTTGAATCGTTAGCGTCAACATTTGATGTAAAACTCGAATCATCCCAACTCATTGATGGCTGGGTCAAAATCAAAATAACATCTCGAAAACATGGAAATATGGGACAATTCATCGCCTCTGCGAAAGGACTTCTACCTCATAAAGTTATTGCTGCTTCTAATATTGCCGCCTATATTATCGATAAACTATCCAAAAATAAGAAAAAAATATCCTTTGCTGAGAGTTGCAGTGGAGGATCATTGGCATATTACTTCACATCTCAATATGGTGCTTCTGGTGTCTATGAAGGCTCTTTAATCACCTACGATAATATCCTAAAAGCTAACTGGCTTGCCGTTGAAGAAGAATCACTCCAAATACATGGAGCGGTCAGTGCTGATGTGGTCAATCAAATGTCTGAGGGGGCGCTCAATGTTAGCTTTGCAGATTTTGCACTCTCTATCAGTGGAATTGCAGGTCCCACAGGTGCTACAGATGGTAAACCTGTAGGTACTGTTTATATTAGCGCACGAACAAACCACACCGTCAATACTCAACGGTTCAATTTTCAAGGAGATCGTAACTATATCCAAGAACAAAGTGTTCTCATGGCAGTAAAAATGCTCCTAGACATCGATAAGGAGTTGTTTTTTACATAATCCTTGACAAAGTAACTATTTTCCCCTATAATTTCGCCCTCACAATCACGTAGTTTTAGAAATGATTGAAGAGGTCCCGTTAGCTCAGCCGGTAGAGCATTTCACTTTTAATGAAGGGGTCGATGGTTCGAATCCATCACGGGACACCATGTTTATAGTTTTAAGTGACCCTTTCGTCTAGTGGCCAAGGACATTATCACTTCATGGTAAGAACAGAGGTTCAAATCCTTTAGGGGTCGCCAAAAGTTCAAAAACATGGGAGTTTAGCTCAGTTGGTAGAGCGCTACCCTTACAAGGTAGATGTCACAGGTTCGAGTCCTGTAATTCCCACCATAATTGTGCAGTCGTAGTTCAGTTGGTTAGAACGCCTGCCTGTCACGCAGGAGGTCGCGGGTTCGAGTCCCGTCGACTGCGCCACACCCTCATTATTTACCTCTTCAATTATCATTTTCTATGTTATCATTCAAACATGAAACTCAAGCGTATTCTTTTTGGTCTCTATATTTTAATCTGGCTAGCACTTGCTATTGATCCATGGTATCGTGACGACTGGCTTTTGGAAAATCTCCTAGTTTTTATTGCTCTTCCTATAGTGATCTGGAGTGATTGTCGATTTAGCTTTTCCAATACTAGCATGTG
Source organism: Sulfuricurvum sp. IAE1 (assembly GCA_945867285.1). Taxonomy (GTDB): domain Bacteria; phylum Campylobacterota; class Campylobacteria; order Campylobacterales; family Sulfurimonadaceae; genus Sulfuricurvum. The sequence continues at coordinate 1,022 of CAMBHX010000129.1, read as the reverse complement.
GATGCTGTTTGTCTTTTTTGTTTTACATGGAATCGGTGCGCACTATACCTATAGTGAAATGCCTTGGTTTTCTTTTGTCACCCAATTGTTCGGTTTTGATCGCAATCACTATGATAGGATAATCCATTTTTTATTTGGATTTCTATTATTTCTTCCCTTTTATGAATTATTTCTAAGCTTTCAAAAATCAATCAAACCAACATTTGCATTTACCTTTATCTTTTTGCTTGCGGCTTCTGGCGCATACGAGGTTATCGAGTGGATAGCCACCCAAATGACCCACCCCCAATTGGGAACAGCATTTCTAGGAATGCAAGGAGATCCTTGGGATTCTCAAAAGGATATGTTTTTATGTTATTTGGGATCTGGAGCGGCTTTTTTGTTATGGTTTAAAAAGTATCATGCTAAATAATCGATAAAACACTAAAAAGCAATAAGATTATTGCTTTGCCACTTCTACATTGAAGATACGACCATCACGCTTGACGATTTTTACCCGACTTCCAATCACAAAAGCTGTACCTTTGGAGATAACTACAACCTCTTCTTTGTTATCAAGAGTTACTGACAACTCTTGTGCATTGGATTTACCCAACTCATTGCCCACATACATACCAATCAATCCACCAGCCAGCATAGTTAGAACAGATCCTCGACCGCCACCCATCGTAGAACCCAGAACACCACCCGTCACCGCACCCAAAAAGCCTCCATTGCCCTCATCTTTGACCACAACAGCACGAACATCTGTTACAATACCTGACTGTGAGCTCATCACATATTTAGTCGACTGCGCATCTACTTCAGGAATTCCGCCCGTTTGAGCACAACCACCCAGTATCAACACCATAGCACTCGTAACACTCACTATAATTTTTCTCATATCAACCCCTTTTTGTTGCTTTTATACCATTGTAGCACGAGATTGTTAACCTGTTATTTTTTGCGTTCTTGTAAATCTCTCACTACAAATGCTCCATCAAATGGGTGTGTCATATAAATAGTCACAAGACTCAAACTCT
>CAMBHX010000128.1 GCA_945867285.1 Sulfuricurvum sp. IAE1 | reverse complement strand
AAGAGCATATCCCTCCTCAAGATTTGAGTCGCGAGAGAGATATTGGAAATGTATTGCATGCTGTTTTGGAAAGAGTGTATTTGAATGTTGATCATTATAAAGTAGGTGATGAGCTTAAAATCGCCCTTTTTCGTGAGCTCAAAAGCAGCAATCAAGAGGATGCCATGATGCGCTATGTAAGAGAGTTATGGAGTGAAAAACTAACCCCTTTTGTGGAGAATGAAATACAACGATTTCAAGGCGGAAATCGTATTGTAGCGCACGAGAGACACGGTTCATGTTTGATACATGGCATCACGCTAGAGGGTCGTATGGATAGGGTAGAAAATACCCTCGATGGATTAGAGATTTTGGACTACAAGACGGGTTCTTTTGCCGATACTACCAAGGAACCAAAAGAGGAGGATGTTGACTATCAGTTGGCATCGTATGCACTGATGGGGGAGACGTTTGGGACGATCAATCGGTGCGGGTTTTATGATCTCAAAAGTGGAAAAGTCCACTATGAGCAGTTTTTAGAGGAAAAAATTCAGAAGCTCAAAGAGGTATTGGAAGCTCTTGCCCAGCAAAAAACGTTTGTGTGGGAGATGACGACTAGCCATACCGCTTGTCGGTATTGTCCCTATGCCATTTTGTGTCAACGAGAGGGGTAGGGGATGAAAACTTTTGAACCTTTATTGGCGTATGAGGCGAGTGCTGGAAGCGGAAAAACGTTCAACCTTGTGGTCCGATATGTGAGTCTTTTGTTTATGGGAGAAGATCAAAGCACCATCGTGGCACTGACGTTTACGAACAAAGCTGCCAACGAGATGCGAAGTAGAGTAGTGGAAGTGTTGCGCACCCTTGATCAACGGGGCGAGCTTTTGGAGATTATCAAAGTAACAGGTTTAGAGCGTGATGTGATCTTGGCTAAGAGAGAAAAAATTCTCGACTCAGTCCTCAAGCATGAGATGAAGATTTCAACCATTGATGCTTTTTTTGGGACGATTTTACGTAAGTTTTCATTGCATGCAGGGCTTATGCCTACCTTTATGGCATCAACGGGGCATCATGAGACAAAATTTCTAAAACGATTTTTACATGAGGTGGAAGTTGCAGGAGAGATGGAAGATCTGATGCGACTTTCGTTGTTGAGTGATAAGCGTCTGGAAGATATTTTTGGACTTCTCGCCTCTTTGTATGTCAAACACAAAGAATTTGATGCAGTCGTTTTTCCTGAAGTTTCCCATCATGATTATGTCTCTGAGATTATGAGTTTGTCACGCGAGCTAGCAGCTCTCATGGCGACAAAATCGTTGAGTGATCAGGCTCGTAAAACGATGGAATTTGAGGATTATGATGAGCTTTTAAAAAAGACATGGGTGTTCAAAGAGAGTCTGAATTATTGGCAGTATAAAAAAGTCTTTGAGCCAAAAATGGACAGCCTGCTCTTTGAGATACAACACGCCATAGTAGGTCAAATGAGACAGTATGAGGCGCAGTTTTTGGAGGGCTTGCAAAAAATCCTCCTAACCTATCGTAAGAGTCGTAAAAGCTTGATATTGCAAACCAATGAGTTGACCTTTGATGACATTACTCTTATGGTGCATGAGCTGTTGCGAGGGCAATTGGAGAGTGAGTTTTTGTATTTTAGGCTGGATGCGGTTATGAAGCATCTGTTGTTGGATGAGTTTCAAGACACCAGTGTGATTCAGTTTGATATCTTGCGTCCGTTGATAGAAGAGATAGCATCTGGTATTGGTAGCCAAGGTGCTGGAAGCTTTTTCTTTGTAGGAGATGTTAAACAATCTATATATCGTTTTCGTGGGGGTGCGAGTGAGCTTTTTTATCAAGTAGCAGATCATTTTGATGTTCACGTGAGGCCGTTAGAGATAAATTACCGATCGTGCATATCAGTGGTAGAATTTGTCAATCGTACTTTTGAACCTTCTATGCAGCGGTATATCCCCCAGCAGGCGAAAAAAGAGGGTGGTTATGTCGAAGTCGTTTTCAATGATGAACCTTTGGAGGAGGTTTATACTCGTATCAAAGAGCTTTTGTTGTTGGGAGTACAGCTAGACGATATAGCGGTGTTATGTGCGACCAATACCGATGCAAGAGTTCTAAAAGAGAGGCTAGAACAAGAGGGAATCAGTGTTGTCAATGAGGCGTCTTCTCGTCTTATTCATCAACCAAGTGTGGCTGGGATTATTGAGTATGTCCGTTATTGTTATTTTGGTGAGACAGTCTATCTTCGCAATTGTTGTGCGTTGTTGGATATAGCACCCGATACGGTCTCAAAAGTCACTCTTGTAGAGTTACGTGCGCAGGTGTTGGCATTTGTCCTTGAGCACTCATTGGGAGATATGAGTGTGTTGGCATTTATGGAGTGCTTGAGCAGTTTTAGAGATGTTGAGGCGTTTATTTTTGAGATTGATAGGCTCGATGTCGCAGCGCCGCAGAGTCAACTTCACGGATTGAGGCTTATGACAGTGCACAAGTCCAAGGGGCTAGAGTTTGAGCATGTCATAGTGATGGATCGCTTGGGGAGAATGAAAAGTTCTTCGGGGGTGATGCTGTATGACTATGAGGGGATAGTGCTGGAAAAACTCTACATCCGTACAAGAGATCGTGAAGCGTTGGATCTAGAGTATGCAGCAGCGGTAGAAAAAGAAAAAATACTTTCTCATCATGACCAGATGAATGCGCTATATGTAGCGATGACACGAGCGGTTCAGTCATTGTGTGTAGTGGCCAAATCCAAATCATCATGGTTTGAGCCGTTGGGACTTACGCAAGGGTGCTGGGGTGAGAAGAAATTTGAATTTCATACGCCCCAAGAGCCAAAGCCGTTACACCAAATCCAGTATCAAGCACTCTCTTACGGAAAACAATCACATGACGAGTCCAATGATGACGAGGTCAAGGATCTTGATTTCGAGGCTATTGAGTACGGATTGGCGCTCCACTATGGATTGGAGATGTTAGAGATGTTTGAACCTAGCAGTGTGGATAATGCGCTGGAATGTGTCCGAAAAAAATACGGGATAACCCTAGGAGAGGGGAAAATTGAGATGATTAAAAGCTCTTTGAACAGTGTCATAGTCGACGAGCAGTTTCAACAGCTGACCCGTGGGAAGATCTATAAAGAGCAATCGTTTCTCTACAACCAAGCTATGGGGGTGATTGATGTGTTGGTGGAGCATCACGAGGGATACTGGGTGGTAGTGGACTACAAAAGTGGTGAAGCTAGAACAGACGACTATACGTCGCAAGTATTACGCTATATGGATGCGGTAGCGGGTTTAACACAGTGTGAAGTACGAGGATATCTCTGTTATGTTGGGCAACACCGGTGTAACTGGAGAAAAGTAGAGCGATAAGCGTGCTTATAGTAAACTTAATTTAAGCATAGATAAAGTTTAAATGGGTACAATTTCGCCACTATTTAGATACCAAAAAGGAGGCTCATAATGAAATTTACACAAATTGCAACACCTGAGCAGATCGACCGTAAATGGATTTTGATTGACGCTGAAGGGAAAACATTTGGTCGTATTATGACTGATGTTGCTACTCGTCTTCGCGGAAAAGATAAACCATATTTTACGCCAAACATTGACTGTGGTGACTTTGTTGTTATCATCAACGCTGAAAAAGCTATTATCAACGGTAATGGCAAAACTGCTACCAAAACATATCACCGTCACACAGGTTACTTCGGTAACGTAAAGAGCGAAAAATTTACTGAGCTTTTGGCAACAAACCCAGAAAAAGTTTTCAAACTCGCTGCTCGCGGTATGCTTCCTAAAACAAAATTGGGTCGCGCAATGATCAAAAAATTAAAAGTCTATGCAGGTGCACAACACCCTCACTCTGCACAGATTTCCAAGTAAGGATTAATAATGGCAAAAACATATGCAACTGGTAGACGTAAAACATCTATTGCAAAAGTATGGTTGACTCCAGGTTCTGGTAAAATCACTGTTAACGGTCTTTCTCTTGACGCATGGTTGGGTGGACTTGAAGCAAAAAAATTGCGTGTTACACAACCTTTGGCGTTGGTAAAACAAGATACATCAGTTGATATCAATGCAACAACATTGGGTGGCGGTTTCTCTGGTCAATCAGATGCACTCCGTCATGGTATCTCTCGTGCTCTTTGTATTTTTAATGCAGAGTTCCGTGCAGTATTGAAGCCATACGGTATGCTTACTCGTGACTCACGTACAGTTGAGCGTAAGAAACCAGGTCTTCGTAAAGCACGTCGTTCTCCTCAATTCTCTAAGCGTTAATCGTTACTTCTTCCCTTTCTTGGGAAGGAACTTTCTTCTCTTCTTATTTCTTCATTCGATAAAGCTTTTTATTATACATATCATCCATCACAATCACAAATGCTAAGGCATCTTTTTCCAATTCTTCATCATGT
>CAMBHX010000127.1 GCA_945867285.1 Sulfuricurvum sp. IAE1 | reverse complement strand
CTTTCCAAAGCTATGGAAGATCGCGTTGGAATCTAAGTTTAGAAGTTCTTTTGTTTCCATGGGAGCTTAAAACGTTGTGCTTCTACTCCATTTAGGACATAATAAAGCTCATAATAATGGTTTACAATAGTAGTAAATTGCTCCAAGCTAGGTAGTGTTGTGGCAAATAAAAGATGATCATGTTCTTCGATATGAATTGAATCGTCAGGTAATAAAATAAACTCTCCATTTCTACGTTTGATACCCAAAATAACGATTTCAAGATCATGTCCATTGCGATAGGGATTATTGAGCAATTGACCAATGGTAATGGCAGTATGCTTTAAAAACTGAGCAAGAGCATACATCGTTTGATGGGTGATTTCAAGTTCTAATAAAGCAGGGCGTTTATTGACTTTGTCGGTAATACGCAAGAGGGTGGAGACGATTTGTTCTTTATCAAAAGAAGCGATTCCATCGATAAACTTAAATGTCATTGGGCGATCTATATAGTTGTACCCATCAAGTGCAGCAATCTGATCGAGGACAAAAATCTTATCAACTCTGAGGTGGGAAAATAGACTTCGTTCTTCAAGCTCATTTTCTCGTACAATGGCAAAAATCTTAGGATTTAATGCACGAGCCGTTGCGATAATAGAGAGATTGATGGCATCATCATTGGTTCCTGCAATAATGCATGAAGCATCCATGATCCCAGCTTCGAGGAAGAAGTCTTGATCCGAAGCTACTTTTTCATGAATCTCTTTGTTGATATCGAGGTAGGTATAGTGAATATTGTTCTTGTCTAAAGTATTTTGAATGGTTTTTCCAAAGCGTCCCCGAGAACAGACGATATATTTTCCATCGGGGAGAACATCACTTTTACTGACGTGTAAATTTCCTCCTTGTATCCAACTGAGAAGATTAAAAAGATAGGGTGATTTGAGGGCAAAATCAATGCGTCGAGCGATAATGGAAAAAATATCGATGACATGATCAACACCGATATTGGTTAGATTTTCACCACCGTGTTTGACCCCTGATCGGGAGATGATTTTAATATTATCATTGAGGATACGTGCTCGAACAGAGATTTTTAGATTGAGCTGATCATCATCGAACAAGGTGACCAAATATTTACAGTGTGGTGACAATATACCTGAGGAGCGCAATACTTCTGTCATCGAAGCATCTGCTACAATAGATGGGATGGAAGGCATATAGAGTTCGCTTTTGAGCGCTTCAATCTTTTCCTCATTTTTATCAATAACGATAATGCGGTAAAAGTTGTCTTTGTTGATCTTATCGATGAGTAGTTTTCCTGCATCAGTGTAGCCGCAAATAATGATGAACTCTTGTTGAAGGCGACGAACACTACGCCTAAAAGCATTCATCTTGAGTGCTTGTATAAATGATTTGTCTTGAACAAGGGCAATGATAGATCCTAGTGCATAAAGCCAGGCAGGGACTGTTGAATAAATTGTAAAAATCATCACTAAGCGCTGTGGATAGGAAAATGCATAAGGAATTTCGCCAAACCCGATAGTGGTGGCTGTGTAGGCTACGATATACATTGCATCAAAAAAACTTAGATAATAGGACTGGCCATTATTATCTATCCCTGGTGCAAGAGTAAAAAGCAATACCGGAATAGCATGAGCTATATTGAGAATAATAAGTGGTGTTCTCAGTTTTCTGAGAATCAACCAAATGGAGGACTCGTTGTTCATCCGTTTTAGCGCTTTAGAAGAAGTGTCTCTCCCACAAATAGTGCGACAGAAATAATATTGGCAATAAGAGCGCCTGCAGAAAGAGAAACAACGATAGTGAATACTTCAGGTGTCATTACGCTAGTCATATTGACAATACCCCAAACAGTTGCAGCTGCTATGAGCTGTAAATCAGCGACAAAACTGGTGGCTAGCAAGACTGATCCCGTTTGGGTCTTATCACCAAGCTTCATTATAGTAGCGATGAAATTGACGGTAATGGCAGCCACGAGTTCATATACACTGTGATAGGCGATGACATCAAGATCACCATACACAAATCCAAAATTGAGTGTTAATGCTAAAATGATAAAAAATCCAGAAATGACTTTTTCGGAATTCATAGACTATCCTTGAAATTAATTGAATAAAGTATAGCATTTTTACGGTTATATTTACTATACTTTCAAAAAATGAAAGAAGTGACATGGAACCTATTGTAAAACATATCGACGCAAAAACAATTATTGGCGTAACGCTTCGCACGAGCAACGAGCGTGAATCGCATCCTGACACAGCTAGTATTCCTATCATGTGGCGCAATTTTTTCGAGTATAACGTGATGGCAGGTATCCCTAATCAGCTCGATCCAATGAGTGTTTATGGAGTATATAGCAATTATGAATCCAATGAGATGGGTGAGTATGATTTACTTATCGGATTAGAGTCAGGGGCAACCCAAAAACCAGCAAATTTTAATATAGTCAATATTGTTGAGGGAAACTATTTGGTGTTCCCTGTTTTAGAAGCATCACCAGATGGGATCAAAGATACATGGGCAGGTGTTGAGGGGTACTTTGATACTGTTGATACGCATAAACGCAGCTTTACAAGTGATTTTGAACTGTATCAAGGGCGTAGTGACATCTCGATTTATATTTCGATTATTTAACGGGTGTTGTGCTAAAGCTTGATTTTTTTCAAGCCCGCACCTGTATAGACATTACGTGGATTCCATAAAATCCATCCACAGCTTCCAAAATCATCACTGGCTTTGATTTGCTCGGCAATTTCTTTTTCACCGTAAACCCGTCGATCAAACGCATAATCTTTAAATGCTTGCAACCATGGGCGGTAGCATAGGGGAGAATTACCTGATTTTACCAATGCTTTGTCTAATGAGTGTTTTACGATCTCGTAGTTGGCTTTGACAGGATTAGGATATCCCGGAATACCAGCATTGAATCCACTTGGATAGAGCATGGGAGAGAGGTAATCTACATACGGAGCTAGTGCATCAACACGCTGACCAATTTCGATGTCGGCATCGTGCCAGCTGACATATCCAAAAATATCTGCTGAGACAAAGACGTTGTGAGGAGTGAGTTGTGTACGAGCATTTTCTAAAAATCCAGCAATTGCTTTGACACGATTGGCTTGAGTGTTTTCAAAGGCAAACTTGATCCCTTTGCGATCTGGAAAGCGGACATAATCAAACTGTATTTCATCAAAACCTGCTGCTGCAGCTTCTTTGGCGATATCAATAATATATTGCTGTGGCTCTTTGTTAGAGGCATCGATCCAATACAATCCCTCCTTGTCTTTGAAAAGAGTCCCATCGGTTTTTTTGACAGCATATTGAGGGAATGCTGTGATGTAGGGGGTGTCTTTAAATGAGACGATACGAGCAATCAAATAGATATTTTGTGCGTGTAAATCAGCAACAAATTTTTTCATATCTTTAAATAAAATAATTTCTTGAGCACCAATTTTATTTGCTACTGTATTGGTGGTTCTAAAAGCTATTTGTCCACGATCCATCTTGATATCGATAACCAACGCATTGGCTTCAGTTGTTTTGATTAAGCTTTTTGCATTTCCCATGAGCTTAGAACTTGTCGCACCAAAACTGGAAAGATAGAGGGCTTTTGGAGTTAAGGTATTGAGATACATCTTGCCACCTGTTTTGTAAAACTTGCGCTCATAGCCTACAGCACGAACTCCAATAAAAGGTGCAGACGGAACACTAAATGAGCCATTGATATCGCTTCGATATTCTTTTTTACCTGAGGTTACAATAGCATTGACAATGGGTTTTGAGGTGGTTTTATCGTAAATAAAGCCTGTAGTCGTGGAACTGTATCCCAATGTGATGAGTAAGGCTATAAATGAGAGATATTTCACGTGATAGTGTCCTGATAGTGGTGTGTTCGCGCAATAATACCCAAAAATATCCAAACTAAAGTCGGCTTAATTATAAATATAGTCAATACATAGCTAAATTGAACAAAAAAAGATTATTGGAGGTTAAAACTTTTATTATTTAATTTGCAACACAGATGCAACACTAACGATCTATACTTGAAGTACAAATCTGGTCTTTGATGAACACTCAAAGATTTACTTAATTTTTCTTGAATGGATTACTATGAATTATAGAAAACTTTTGCTTATGTTCATTTTTATTTTTATTCTTATTGTTCTTGCTGTTTCAGGTGTTATTGCTTGGATGGCATTAAGTACAAATGATGAAGAAGAAGATAATATTAAAAGGATGGTAGAGTTGAAACACTCTTCTGGCCATGGGTCTTCAAGTGTTGAAGAATATGAAAAAACTCGTCTTAGTGTAGGTGCTATGTATACACTAGACATGTTTGTCCTTAATGTGAAAGATAAGACTGGAAAAGCAGATTTAAAGCTTGAAGTGAGTTTTGAAATGAGTAGC
>CAMBHX010000126.1 GCA_945867285.1 Sulfuricurvum sp. IAE1 | reverse complement strand
TACATCAGTCCATCAGCGCCAGAGATTTGTGATTCCAGAGGTGTGAGGACATTATTGGCAATGCTTTGTGCATCTGCCCCTGGATAAAATGCTGAGACAACGACCGTAGGTGGGGTAATATTAGGCAGCTGCGAAACGGGTAGTGCCTTGATGGAGACAAACCCAAAAATCATGATGATGAGAGCAATAACAGTAGAAAAAACAGGACGATCGATAAAGTATTTACTAAACATGGAGGATACTTAGTGTTTTTGAGGAGGAATAATTTCCCCGCCAGGTTTAAGTGATGCTAATCCATCACTCGCAATTTTTTGCCCTACACGGACATTTCCTTCGATCAGTACATTTTCTCCGATCCAGCGCGAAGCCTTAACATACGTTTGTGTAACAGTATTGTTATTTTCAACAGCGTAGACAAACTTCCCTTTCTCCCCTGTAAGCAGTGCTTTTTGAGGAACGTAGAGGGCATTTTTCCACACCATACCTTGGACATTTACCTTGACAAACTGCCCAGGCAAAAGCGTATGGTCATGATTTTCAACTATAGCACGATAGGTAACATTACCCGTGGTGGCATCTACAAAAGGGGCGATAAAATCGATTTTACCCTTACGTTTGAGAGTTGTTCCATCACTTAAGGTGAGTTGTATCGTATAGTCGTTGTTGGGCGGAGGAGTTAGTTTTCCGCTGGCTATTGCGTTTTGAGTTTCGAGGCGTTGATTTTCACTCAGTGTAAAATTGATGTAGAGAGGATCGTTTTGATAGATTGTGGTCAACAGTGCATTGGCTCCTGGCGTTATATAGGTTCCGACATCGATTTTAGCAACGTCTGCGTATCCATCGATGGGCGCTGTAACCGTAGTATAGCTGAGATTGAGACGAGCCTGATCGAGCATTGCTTTGGCGCTCATCACTGCAGCATTGGTGTTACGTTCATTGGCAGTAGCAGTATCGAGGTCTTGTTGACTTGATGCATTGGCTGCAGCTAGAGGCTTGATACGATTCAAAATTGCTAATGCATTGGTGTGATTAGCATTCGCTAATTCAAATGAGGCTTTTGCGCTCTCAAGTGAGTTTTTGAAATCAGCAGGATCGATAGTAAATAACACTTGACCTTTGGATACTTTTGATCCTTCGATGTAGACACGTTTAGCGAGATAGCCATTAACACGTGCGTATACTTGCACAGTATTGAATGCTTTCGTTTGCCCGGTCGCAGTGAGAGTGTCGGCAAAATCTCCCGATTTAACTTCAATGATAGTTACAGGCACTGGTCCTTCGGGTGGCTTTTGCATACCAGCAGCTTTTGGGCGTTCGCATCCACTAAAAACGATAAGGAGGCATAAGGCGATAGAAGTGTAACGCAATGTTCGCATGATTAACTCTTTAATTATAAGGATATAGTTTAGTCGCTATTATAGGGTTTTTTAGAGTAATAGAGTATTAACAAGATGTAAATGGTAAAATTTACTGAGAGAAAGAACTCCTGATATATTTAAACAAAGCTTAATTATTAGTTGGCTATAATTCGCAACTTTTTGTAGACTTATAGGTAAGGAATGCTAATGTACGCAATCATTAAAAATGGTGGTAAACAGTACAAGGTTCAAGAGGGTGATATCCTTCTGCTCGATAAAATGAGCTTAGAATCAAAAACTGCCATCGAAATCACAGAGGTTCTTGCTGTTAATAACGGCGAACTTCGTGTAGGAACTCCGTTTGTAGCGGGTGCTGTTGTTAAAGCTGAAGTAATCAACGAAGGTCGTGACCGTAAAGTTGTTATCTTCAAAAAACGTCGTCGTAAAGACAGTAAAGTTAAGCGTGGTTTCCGTAGAGATCACACACGTGTTCGCATTACTGCGATTAACGCGTAACTAAAAGCAGGAGGAAAGCATGGCACACAAAAAAGGTCAGGGTAGTACCCAAAATAACCGCGACTCAGCGGGACGTAGACTCGGTGTTAAGAAATACGGTGGAGAGAAAGTTCGTGCTGGCAATATCATTATTCGCCAACGTGGAACCAAAGTTCACCCAGGTAAAAATATGGGTATGGGTAAAGACCACACTTTGTATGCATTGATTGATGGAGTTGTGCTTTTTGAGCGCAAAGACAAAACTCGCAAACAAGTTTCTATTATCCCAGCTGCATAACTTCCCCTTTTTCAAGTCCTTTGCGACTTGAATTTTCCACTATTTATGATTTTTTTAACAGTGTTTTTTAAAAGATAGTTTTAAAAAAATCGTTATAGACTTTTAATTATTGCAATCACAAAGGACTTATATATGTTTACAGACAGCGTAGAACTTACTCTTTCATCGGGAAAAGGTGGAGCAGGATGTGTTGGTTTTCGTCGTGAAAAATATGTTCTTCAAGGTGGTCCAAACGGTGGAGATGGTGGAAAAGGTGGTGATGTTTACTTTAGAGTTGACAACAACACTCATACCCTGGCGCATTTCCAAGGGAATAAAAACCTAAAAGCAGGCAAAGGTCAGCCGGGAGCTGGATCAAATATGGCTGGTAAACAAGGTGAGAAATGTGTAGTAGTTGTCCCACCTGGTACACAAGTAGTCGATGTTGAGACAGGTGAAGTAGTATTGGATTTACTCGTTGATGGGCAAGAGGTTTTGTTCTTAACAGGGGGAAAGGGTGGTCTTGGAAATGTCCATTTCAAATCTTCTACGAACCAAAAACCGATGTACGCACAACCAGGTGAGCCTGAAACGGTTCGTGTGGTCAAATTAGATTTAAAGCTTATTGCAGATGTTGGACTTGTTGGATTCCCCAATGTTGGAAAATCGACGTTGATCTCAACTGTTTCCAATGCTCGTCCAGAAGTGGCGAACTATGAATTTACGACACTGACACCCAAATTGGGACAGATTAATATCGACTATGACTCTTACATTATGGCAGACATTCCTGGAATTATTGGGGGTGCGAGTGAGGGAAAAGGGCTTGGATTAAAGTTTTTGCGTCATATCGAGCGTACTAAAACATTACTCTTCATGATAGATCTAGCTTCGTATCACGATCTTGAACATCAATATAAAACACTCAAAGTTGAGTTAGAAAAATTTTCAGATCAACTTGCGACTCGTAACTATGCAATTGCATTGACACGTTTGGATGCTATGAGCACTGAAGAAGCAATTGAAAAAAGCAATGCCTTTATCTCTATGATGGGACTCTCATCTGCATCAAAAAGTCGTTTTGGATTTGACTCTGGCTTTCCAGTATATGAGCAAGAGAGCTTTGATGCAGGATTTTATGATAAAAGTCTACCGGCCTTTATTGTCCCTATCTCATCTGCGATTATGATGAATATCAAACCTTTGACGTATGCACTTTATCAAATGGTCGTTTCGGAGCGCAAATGAAACGAATCGTTGTCAAAGTAGGCTCAGCGGTTTTAAGCGAAAACAACCATATAGCTCAAGAGCGCTTAGAGGCATTAGTCGATTTTATTGCCCGTCTTAAAAAGCGGTATGAAGTTATCTTAGTCTCTTCTGGCGCAGTAGCAGCGGGATATACACAGCTCAAGCTTGACAAAAAACTTCTCTCCAACAAACAAGCATTGGCATCCATTGGACAGCCGATTTTAATGAATAAATACCGTAAGCTCTTTGAAGTCCATAATCTCCTCTCATCACAAATTCTCGTCACTGCTGCCAATTTTACAACTCCAGAAGAAGCACAGCGGGCTAAAGATACTATTGAGACTCTTTTGGTGCATAATGTTATTCCAATTATCAATGAAAATGATGCAACCGCAACCGAAGAGCTTGTAGTGGGAGACAATGATCAGCTTTCAGCGTACGCTACACACTATTTTGGTGCACGATTATTGGTGATCTTGTCCGATATTGATGCTTATTATGACAAAGACCCACGTACTTATGACGATGCTAAGGTGCGCTCACGTATCCACAACATCGAACCAAGAGAATTGGAAATGGAGGCCTCTCCCAATCATGGCTTTGCCACGGGTGGTATTGTGACCAAACTCAAAGCGGCAGATTTTCTACTTAAACGTAATGGTGCGATGTTGTTAGCAAGTGGTTTTGATTTGAGTGATGCTTATTCATTTTTACTTGATGATGAACATAGTGGCGGTAGTTACTTCAAAAGTAAAGAGGCGTAATGAAGCGTGTACTGTTTATGGGAACACCTCAGTATGCCACAGCTATCTTACAATCACTCTACGACGCACCTGATATAAAGGTTGTGGGTGTTTATACCCAACCGGATAAACCTGTAGGGCGCAAAGCTGTTTTAACACCTCCCAGTGTCAAGGTTTTGGCACAAACGTATGATACCCCTGTTTATCAACCTAATCGCTTGCGTGATATTGAGACCATTCACGAAGTTTTGGATATTGCCTGTGATGTTATTATTGTGGCAGCATACGGGCAGATTCTACCTAAAGCTATTTTAGACTATGTTCCGTGCATTAACCTTCATGCTTCAATTTTACCCAGCTATAGAGGGGCTAGCCCGATTCAACAAAGTTTGCTAAACAATGATAAGCAAAGCGGAGTAACAGCAATGCGGATGGAT
>CAMBHX010000125.1 GCA_945867285.1 Sulfuricurvum sp. IAE1 | reverse complement strand
TCTAAAAATTGATCGGCGAGAATGACATTGGCTGGGATTTCACACATCGCATACACTTCCAATCCATTCTCCCCTTGCACCAATCCAGCTTCACTCATCACTGCTATTGCTTTTCGACCTTCATCAGGTGTCCGGACAAAGGGGAGCATCACTTTGACATTCGTAAGCCCCATCTCATTACGCACTCTTTTTAATGCTTCACATTCCCACATAAACGCCTCTTTGTAATGGGGAGAATAATAACGACTCGCACCCCGAAATCCAATCATAGGATTTTCTTCAACCTCTTCATACTCTTTTCCACCACTCATATGTCGATATTCATTGGATTTAAAATCACTGGTGCGAACAATGACGGGTCTGGGATAAAATGCTGCCGCAATCATCCCAACCCCCTCAGAAATCTTGTCGATAAAAAATGCTTTAGGATCTTCATAACCTCGCATCACTGATCTAACAGCCGCACTATCATGAATACTCTTACCTTGTGAAAGCTCCACTAATGCCATTGGATGAGCATTTACGTAGTGGGTAATGATAAACTCCATGCGTGCCAATCCCACTCCATCATTTGGGAGTTTGGCTATTTTAAATGCACTATCAGGATTGCCGATGTTCATATAGAGTTTTGTCGTTGTTGGAGTGAAATCACCCAAATCGATACGAGAGATCTCATATTCCAATAATCCCTCATACACTCGACCATTTTCACCATCGGCGCAACTCACGCTCACTTCATCACCATCATACAGTAATTCCGTCGCATTGATCGTCCCTACAATTGCTGGAACACCGATTTCACGTGCCACAATCGCTGCGTGACATGTTCTCCCTCCACGGTTGGTGATAACGGCAGAAGCTTTTTTCATCATAGGTTCCCAATCAGGATCCGTAATATCAGCAACAAGAACATCTCCCGCTACAAAACTTTCCCCCTCATGAGGAGAGTGGATAATCTTAACACGACCCGAACCGATTTTCTCACCGATTGCTTTACCGCTAAGGAGTACTTTTGTATCCACATCCTCTTTTAGGCGATATTGATCGAAACTGTTGTCTCCGATCTTGAGGCTCTGTACTGTTTCAGGACGGGCTTGGACGATATACAACTCACCATCTTGCCCATCTTTCGCCCATTCAATATCCATGGGACGATATTGACCTGCAATAGCGGTGTAATGTTCTTCAATAAGAAGCCCATAACGCGCCAACGTCGCCACCTCTGCATCAGTGATTGAAAAACTGTTTTGGAGAATTTTAGAAGTAGCGAGATTGATGGTAGTGTGACGCTCATCATAACACATGGTAAGGGCTTTTGAGCCTAGCTGGCGTTTGAGTATCGATATTTTTCCCTCTTTGAGAGTCGGCTTAAAAACATAAAACTCATCAGGATTTACCCGACCTGCGACGATATTTTCCCCTAATCCCCAAATCGAGTTAATAAGAATCAGATTTTCCGAACCATTTTCTGTATCAACAGTAAACATCACTCCACTGCTTGCCAAGTCACTGCGAACCATCTTTTGAACCCCCACCGAGAGGGCAACGGTAAAATGGTCATAGTCACGACTGTGTCGATAACTAATGGCACGGTCGGTGAAAAGTGACACAAAACAACGCTTTACATGCTCTATGAGCATGACTTCACCACGAATATTGAGATAACTTTCCTGCTGTCCAGCAAAACTGGCATCCGGTAAATCTTCAGCCGTCGCTGAGGATCGCACCGCTACATCCACCGATGGCATCCCATATTCACTTTCCATGATACGATAACTCTGAGTAATTTCGATTTTGAGCGCTTCTGGCATTTCACCCGTCAACATAAGTGAGCGTATAGCATCTCCGCACCTATTGAGTGCTTCAATATTAGTCAAGTCAACATGTTCAAAAAATTGACGAATTTTTGGCTCGAAACCGTTGTACTCTATAAACGCACGATACCCATCAGAAGTTACAACAAATCCTTCTGGGACTTTCACTCCCAATACTTTTAGAGAACCTATCATTTCACCTAATGAAGCGTTTTTACCACCAACCAAAGCAATGTCATCCAATCCAAGCGAATCTAATCGACGAATATAGCGCATATGCTCCCCTTTTTGTTCTTGCTTAGTATATTAGGGTAAGAATAGCATGAATTTACCAATAACGATACTATTTATGCTATATTTGCATAAAAACTTATAGGTGAGTCATGGCTATTATTTCTATCGCATCGACCAAGGGTGGAGTGGGCAAAACCTCATTAGCTTTTTCCCTTGCAAAAGATCTAGGCTATCGCTATGCTACCAATGATATGTCTGTAGTACTGCAAAAATACAAACATGCACGCTATTATCCTAGCAAAATACCCCTGTATGAAAACACCGTTTATGATTTTGGTGGGTTTGATGCACCCAACAGCGATGAGATACTACTACAATCAGACATTATCCTCGTCCCTACGACCAATGACCTCAATGCTATTATGAAAAGTTTAGTTTTTATCAAAAAATATCGCGAAAAGACCATTCTCGTATTTGCCAATATGATTGACAATCCCAACGATGCAGCTACTATCAAAGCCAAAATTCATGCGCATTTTCCTAATCTCGCTTTTACCTATCTACGGCGTACCAAGCTACTAAAAAATGCTCTGGAATCCGGTATGAGTGCTCGTGAGCTGTATCAGTCTTCGAAACACAATCAACATCTCTATCGTCAATCATACGAGGAATACAACAAAATTTTGCGCCTTTTTGAGACCGATGGACACTATTTTAAAGTCTCAAAAAACAATGACTAATATTTTACTCACCACTCTCAATGCCAGATATGCTCATAGTGCACTAGGTCTACGTTGTTTATACAGCAATCTGCATGAGCTTCAACCACAAGCAAAAATCGTCGAATTCACTATCAATGACCAAATACAAACCATTGCCGAAGACATTCTCATTCACGAGCCTAAAATCATCGGCATAAGCGTCTACATATGGAACGCTCTTGAAACTGCACAACTCATCGAAATCTTGAAAAAAGTTTCACCAACTATCACTATCGTACTAGGTGGTCCCGAAGCTGGATATACACCCCATCGAGTCGACTTTTCAAAAGCCGATTACATTATTAGCGGTGAGGGTGAAGTGGCATTTTATGAGTTGTGTAAAAAATTGCTTGAACCCATTTGTCCTCAACCTATTTCCGTTCGTGGTGAGCCTATCGAGCTACAACACCCTTCGACAGGCTCAGGGCGAACGGTAACGCAAATTATCAAAGCCCCACTACCCGATCTCAAATCGATTAGTATGCCGTATAGTGCTTACAGCGACGACGATATTGCCCACCGTACCATTTATGTCGAAGCCTCACGTGGATGCCCCTTTGAGTGCGAATTTTGTCTCTCCTCAATGGATGAAAAAGTACGCAATTTTCCACTGGATGAGTTACTCGAAGAATTTGAGATCTTATGGCAAAGAGGGGCACGAAGTTTCAAGTTTATCGACCGAACGTTCAATCTCAACATGACGTTCGCCAATCGAATATTAGACTTTTTTCTCTCCAAAGAGCCACCCTATTTTGCCCATTTCGAAGTAATACCCGATCATTTTCCCGATGTGTTAAAATCCAAAATTGCCCTCTTCCCTGCCGGATCATTGCAGCTTGAAATCGGGATACAAACCCTCGATCCCATCATCGCCAAAGGGATAAATCGTCCTTTGAGAGTCGAAAAAATCTATGAAAACATCCGTTTTTTAGAAAATGAGACCTCTTCGCACATGCATTTGGATCTCATCGTCGGATTACCGGGTGAAACATTAGAAGGATTTGGTCGAAATCTTGACAAACTCGTGTCGTTAGCATCGTGTGAAATCCAAATCGGTATACTCAAAAACCTCTCAGGCACCACCCTCTCACGCCATGACAAAGAGCATGGGATAATATACAGCGACACACCACCCTACGATATTCTCCAAAATAATAACCTGAGCTTTATACAAATCCAAAAAATGAAACGATTTGCACGATTTTGGGATATTTTTTACAACAGCGGTAATTTTGAGAAGACAGTGAAGCTGTTGTGGACACGTTCAGCACAAACAGATGATGATGAATTACCGGCCGTATTTGACAACTTCTACGCTTTTAGCGAGTGGATCTATACCCAAACCCTCTCAACATGGAAAATATCACTAGAACGCCAAATCAAACTACTCTACGACTATCTCATAGTTATACAGGAAACCGATGTGGTTCAAAAAGCATTTATGGAAGACTTGGAGAAACGTCCAGATAAGACTATCCCATTTTTCTTACGAAAATCAACAATAGAAAAAAGTGAAAGCGGGAAAAACATAACACCAAAACGACAATCTAATCGGATTTGATTTAGGGGGCAAGGGGATAAACCCCTTGGCGTTGTACTAATGCAACAACGGTGCAAAAATGCACATAAGAAATAGTGTTAGCATAATCTTATCCATAAAGACCCCCTATCTATAAGTTTTTGGAGGGTAAAAAAAAAGGTCAAGGGGTAATTAATCCCTCGACCTCAGTTTTACCGCTCCAATAAACTTACAGACAGATATGCTAACGG
>CAMBHX010000124.1 GCA_945867285.1 Sulfuricurvum sp. IAE1 | reverse complement strand
CTATGACCGTATTCATCTTTGCTCTTTGGTGGATAATGGCCAATGTGTTGACTCTATAGCTTTGGAGCTTCATCCCAAAGTACGGTTGGAGCTGAATCAAACAATCACTGCAATAGATACTGATACTAAGCGTATTTTTTCTGAACACTGCGCATTTCATTATGACAAACTCATCATCGCCACTGGCTCCATCCCTAAAATACTTTTTGATAGTACATCTGTGGAGAATACTTCAACATTTCGAAATGATCATGACAGTGTGAAAATTAGTACTGGTATCAAGGATAAAAATGTTGTGATCATTGGAGCAGGGCCTATTGCACTGGAACTTCTTGATACTTTGATGCACAATGTCGAACCTAAAACGATTACGCTCTTAGTACGGGGAGATTACTTGTATTCATCGGTATTAAGCCGTGAAGCAATAGGGTTGATTCGCCATATTTTTGAAGCTGATCCTCGTATTCGTATTTTCTTTAACGATCAGATAGTTGATTATACGATCGAACTCAATAAGCTAACGGGTATAACTACCAAAAATGGAGTGATTGATAATCCGTTTCTTATTTTTGGTGTAGGGATCGACCCTAATATTGCATTTGCCCGTGAAGCACTTGAATGTGATCGTGGAATAGTGGTCAATGATACCATGCAAACCTCTTCTCCTGATATTTATTGTGTCGGTGAAGCAGCACAGTTGCGCGAGGGGGGATTTATAGCGGGGCGGGTCAAAGAGTGTACTCGCCAAGCCGATGTCGCTATTGCAAATCTATTGGGTAATGATGAACATTTTCACCAAGAGGTTTCCATTGACGGGTTGAAAGTAGGGTCGTTTTTATTTGCTGATGTCACTTCGAGTGATTTTGATCCTAAAGATACTGATAATGAGACGATTTTGATTTCACATGAAAATCGTATCGATCAGTATATTGTCAATCATGATCGCCTGAAGCGTTTTATTGGGATCAATACTAATATCGATCTTCTAGCTCTTAAAAAGCTCATCGAAAATGATGCACCGATCGATGCGGCCTATCTTTACTCAAACCGCTTAGTGTCAGAAAAAGGGCGCTTGGTATGCAGCTGTGAAGGGGTACATGAGCAAGAGCTGATTGATATTATCAAAGAAAATGCGGTGACGTCATTTAGCGAATTAAAAGAGTATTCGAATGCAGGGCGTACGTGTGGACGATGTAAGCAAGACATTTGTGGCATTATCACAGCCACTCCTGTTGATCCCATCGAAGCCCAGCGTCTAAAGCGTGAGCGTGAAGATAAAGCCAGAGAGGATAAGTTAGCTATTGTACATGCGAGAATCGAAAAATACAATCTCCTTCATCCGACAAATAAACTGAGTCCCGAAAATTTCGAAGAAGCACTCAATACTTTTGAGATGAATCGGGAATTTAACAATTGGGTCTCGATGATTACCGCATCGATGCATTTACATCCAAGCTTTGAGGAAACAGTGAAAGAAGGAGTTGGTGTACTCAATAAAATTCCGATTATTTGGCTGGAACTCTCCGATTGTTCTGGAAATTCGGAAGGGTTTATCAAATCAGCGCATCCCAGTGTTGATGATTTGATTCTTAAATATATCTCACTGGATTATCATGAACTGTTAATGGCGGAGTCGGGGGAGCAAGCCGAAACCGTACTTGATAATATTATTCAATATGACTCTGGAAAATATATCCTTATCGTCGAGGGGGCTGTCCCTTTGGGACTGGATGGCAAGTTCTTACGTATTGGGACTAAAGGAGAGACGGGATTGGAGCTGCTTCGCCGTGTCTCACGCAATGCTGCTGCAGTGATGGCGGTAGGCTCGTGTGCGTTTGATGGCGGTGTGGTAGCAGCACAACCTAATCCTACGGGTGCGGTGGGAGTGAGCCAAGCATTAGGGAGGAATGATATTATCAATCTTCCCGGTTGTCCGGTCAATCCGATCAATATAGTGGGAACACTTTTACACTATATCATGTTCGATGAATTCCCCAAGCTGGACGCTAAAAATCGTCCCCAGTGGGCATATGGATTTCGTGTTCATGATAACTGTGAGCGTAGAGGGCATTATGATGCAGATGAGTTTGTTCTCGAATGGGGAGATGAAGGGGCTAAAAAAGGGTGGTGTCTGTTTCAAATGGGATGTAAAGGCCCTTATGCCGATCTCAACTGTTCGCTCGTTAAGTTTAATGAGGGGACGAGCTGGCCAGTACAAGCAGGTCATGGATGTTTTGGCTGCGGTCAGGGAAAAATTGCGTTTGACGACTATGCTAATAACAGACCATTAAAGGAAAAACCGCATGAGTAATACCAAGATAGTTATCGATCCGATAACACGTATCGAAGGGCATCTGCGAATCGAAGTTGAGATTGATGAGAACAATATCATACGTGAAGCATGGGCATCGGGGCAGCTTTTCCGAGGTATTGAGACGATTTTAAAAGGGCGTGATCCCAGAGATGTCGGTCTGATCGCTCAGCGCATTTGCGGGGTGTGTACCAATGTCCATTATCGTGCCTCGATCAGTGCAGTCGAAGATGCGTATGGAATTACTATTCCTAACAATGCTGAGATTATCCGTAATCTGGTCACATTATCACTGTTTGTACAAGATCATCTGGTGCACTATTATCACCTTCATTCACTTGATTTTGTTGATATTACTGCTGCTTTGGAGGCTGATTGTACTAAAGCCTCTGATGAAGCGCGAAAATTTAGTGATCATCCGTATCGCAACTCAGTAGAGCATTTGGAGAGTGTCCAAGAAAAACTAAGCGGTTTTGTCAAAGCGGGACGGCTGGGACTTTTTGCCAATGGGTATTGGGGACATAAAACCTATTGTCTAAGCCCTGAGCAAAATCTCGTACATATGAACCATTATCTCGAGGCGCTGAGTCTGCAACGTGAGCTTTCTAAAGCGGTGGCGATTTTTGCGGGTAAAACTCCGCATCCTCAAAATCTTGTCGTGGGGGGAGTGACCAGTGTTGCTGACATGCTTAACCCTCAACGTCTAAACGATTTTCTTTTTATCATCCAAGAAACCAGAGAGTTTATCGAGCGAGCGTATATTCCTGATATGATGATGATTGTGGAGGGGTATCGTGATTCGATAAAAGCCGCAGAGGGACGCTCAAAGGGAAATTTTATGTGTTGCGGAGGATATCGTTTTGGTAAACAGCAACAGCTTTTTGAAAGCGGTGTCATCAAAGGGCACAATTTTGATACGTTAGAGTCGTTTGATGAATCGAAAATCACCGAAGAGGCATCACGATCGTGGTATGAAAATGATACAGCTCTCACACCGTATGATGGTGCTACAACACCGTTTTATACTGATCTCAATGATGATGGCACCTTGAAAAGTGAGGGAAAATACAGTTGGGTCAAAGCTCCTCGATACGATGGAGAAGTGATGGAAGTAGGACCATTGGCGCGGATGATTGTTGGAGTAGTCAAAAAATCTCCTGTTATTGTCCCTTATATGGAACGCTTTATGGCTAAAACTGGGATGCAGTTACTCGATTTTTCCACGACAGTTGGACGAAATGCCGCTCGTGCAGTGGAGGCACAGATATGTTGTGATTATCTCTTTGACATGATGAGCAATTTGATCGAAAATATTAAATACTACGATGAGACGACGTGGACAAAATATGTTTTTGAAGAGCTATCTACACAGGCGACAGGAAGAGGGCTGTTTGAAGTACCACGTGGGGTACTTGGGCATTTTCTCCGTATCGAGAATTCTACTATTGCCAATTATCAAACAGTGGCTCCGACAACGTGGAATGCTTCACCCAAAGACTCCAATAATAGCCGAGGTCCTTACGAAGAAGCGCTTATCGGGTTAAAGCTCTGTGATCCATCTGCACCACTGGAAGTCTTACGTGTCATACACTCTTTTGATCCGTGTTTGGCGTGTGCGGTTCATGTGATGGATATCCATGGTGCGGAGCTTTCGAGCTATAAAATCAGATCCCTTTAGCTATTTTTATACAGCTTTAACGAGTTATGAACTGACCCAAAGGAGTTGAAATGATGGAATCTATGGAAGTATTATTTCGTTTAATAGAGTCTATACCCACTGTTTTGAGATAGGTTAATAACGTTTTTTCCATCAATGGTACTGCGTTAAGGATTTCTTGAGAGAGAGAAAATTCCGTTAGTTCAATCGTTGTTGGGACGATACCCATAATCATTGTAGGGGGTCGATCACCCGACAGATTCATCATGTTGAGTGTTTGAAGCATTTCTACTTCATGGGCAGATCCTTGCCAATCCACGGCGTTTGGTATTACGTCAAAATCAAAAAAATAGAGTTCACCGGCTTTGATTCCTGGTGCATTGATGGTATCGATGATAATTACCTGATCATACTCAACGATAATGGGAATAAGTCTCTGCGCTAATGTTCCACCATCAACGAGATCAATGGTATGATCCCCCTCAAAACGGTATTTTTCCCTTATGTAGTTAATAAAGTGAATACCGACACCTTCATCTCCAAATAAGAGATTTCCGATGCCTAGAAGCAAAATTTTCATGTTTTATCTTTTTGAAATGATACAGTAAGTCTTACTATATCATAGATAAATGAGAAAAATGCAGTTTGAAATTGATAGGTTTTTTACAGTCTAGCTTGTTCAATGTTTTGTA
>CAMBHX010000123.1 GCA_945867285.1 Sulfuricurvum sp. IAE1 | reverse complement strand
ACCACGATTTTAGGTCAAGAATTTAGGGTAGATACGATAATGTTACACACTAAAACGAATGCATCCGTTTTAGTGGCAGGGACTAAAGTCCCTACAACCCCCTAAAGCTACAAAAACTAACGTTTTTGAGAATTTTTACATTAAGGAATACATCATGGCAACGTCCGAAGTATTAGCACTCAAATATCGTCCAAAGCGTTTTGAAGAGCTTATCGGTCAAGAGAGTATCTCCCAAACACTCAGCCTCGCCTTGGATTCCAAACGTCTCTCTCATGCCTATTTGTTTTCAGGTCTTAGGGGGAGTGGAAAGACCTCTACCGCACGCATTTTTGCCAAATCACTCATATGTGAAAACGGTCCTACATCAGCACCGTGCGATGTCTGTAGCCACTGTGTTATGGCAAATGAAGGTCGTCATATCGATATCATCGAAATGGATGCCGCATCCAGTCGTAAAATCGACGATATCCGTGACCTCATCGAAAATACAAAATACCGTCCTGCGGCGGGTGCTTTTAAAATCTTTATCATTGACGAAGTACATATGCTCACCAAAGAGGCACATAATGCTCTGCTCAAAACCCTCGAAGAGCCTCCCGAATATGTCAAATTTATCCTAGCTACCACTGATCCGCTCAAACTCCCCGCCACTATTTTGAGCCGTACTCAACATTTTCGCTTTAAACGTATCAGCCACCCCAACATCGTCCATCATCTTACCCATATTCTCAATCTCGAAAATATCGAATTTGCCCCTGAAGCGTTGAGTATTTTGGCTCGTAGTGGAAGTGGGAGTTTACGTGACACCTTGACCTTGCTTGACCAGGCTATAATATATTCCAAGGGATTTGTGGACGTCCAAACGGTTGCGGATATGCTAGGTCTTCTAGACCCTCAAACTATCGATTCCCTTTTTGAGACTATTTTTACCAAAAATAAAGATCAATTAGTCATTCATCTCAAAGAGCTTGAGTCGTACGAAGCCGAAATGGTAGTCGATGAGCTCATAGCCTACCTCAAAGAAAAACTCTACGATAACGATCATCGCTTTTCCCCGCTCACGATTGAGAGATTCTTTAGAATTTTGAGCGATTCCAAGCTACTGTTTGCCCTCAACGCTGATGGCGCGTTTGTCCTTGGGCTAATTTTCTTCAAAATGATGGAAGCTCTTAAAATCAAAGAAATAGGAGATATGATTGAATCTTTAGAGTCTCAAACTTCACTCATCACAGCTCCCAATCCAGTACCCCAAACAGCAGTTCAGGCTGTTCAACCACCTCCAACACAAAAAGCTGCTACCACCGATACGACATCATCACCAACACAAGTTCCCTTTGATGCACTACGAGCCAAAATCAAAGACAGAGATGCAACACTGTCACGATGCTTTGAAACCAATATTGCCTATGTTTCGTATGAAAATGGGACCCTTACGTGGGAAAGCTGTGCCCAAGATGCGGACAAAGAGCTGCTAACGCACAGCTATGGCATCATCCGTCAATTTGTTCGTGAAGTATATGGCCTAGACACCCAAATCAAATCTCAAGGTTGTACCAAAGCTCCTATCGAGGAACCGCTTGAGTCAGTTAGCGTTACTGTTCCAACTCCATTACCAACCGATACTTTCACCATTACAGAGTCCAATGATACAAAACAACCTTCCTCAATGGTTGAAGAAAATGAAGTAAGCGTAGGAAGTTGTGTAGCAGATTGCAACGAAGTAAGCACCAAAGAGTTTGATGGCAGCGATATCCTCAAAGAGCCCATGATTGTCAAAGCTGCTGAACTGTTTGAAGCGGTTAAAATCACCGTACAATCCAAAGTCTAAGTAGTAATGACCAAGGAGCGTGAAGGGGAGCTTCTCATGGTGGGACTGGCGCTCTTAGAGAGTTGGTTTCCTATTCTCTCTATTGTATCTATGGGATATATTGGCGCCTTGCACACCTATGCACTTTCACTCATTGTTGCCTTATTTTTTTTCATTATCATTATGGCAAAACGTAATCGTTTTATCGAACTCAAAAACCGTAATGCGTACAAAGATCTACTTCTCACAAGCTTTTGGATTACCACTCTCTTCATCCTAGTATTTGTAGGAATGCGCTATACCACTGCTGGAAATATGGCGGTTATTGTTTTTCTGCAACTTCTTTTTGCATATCTCTATTTCAATGTATTAGGCAAAGAAAAAATGGGGAAAATGCACACGCTAGGGGCTATTATCATGGGGATAGGAGCACTGATTATCTTAGTCCCAGACGAAATGGTTTTCAACCGTGGAGACCTCCTGATCCTAGCAGGCTCCGCCATTGCACCATTTGCCAATTATTATCAAAAAAAGGCTCGAACATTCTGCTCTTCCGAAACGATTTTAGGCTTTAGAACTGTTGTCGGGCTACCTTTTGTCGTACTGCTAGCATGGTTTTTTGAACCTGCTTTGGAGTACCAAAATTTCATAAGCGCCCTCCCCTACATCGTCATCATCGGCACGGCCATCTATGTCGTTTCCAAAATCATGTGGATAGAAGCATTACACCGAATCTCCATCACCAAAGTCAGTGCCATGATGGGATTAGTCCCCATGATGACCCTCTTTTTCGCCTATTGGTATTTGCATGAGATTCCAGATCTACGCCAAATATTAGGCATTATTCCAGTACTTATCGGCGGCTATTTGCTTACAAAGCCAAAAGTTATCTAATCGATCTAAAATATAATTTTTTCTTAAGCCAGCAACACTTATACTTACACTTATATGTGTATGGAGGTGTACTATGTCACAAATGACAATTTATCTCGACAATGATCTCGAAGTAAAAGTAAAACAAAATGTAGCCAAAATGGGATTGTCTATGAGCCAGTTTGTTACTGGACTGATTCGTAAAGAGTTAGAGGGGAAGTGGTCACCTCAAATCCGTGAACTGAGTGGAAGTTGGGATAGTTTCCCCTCCATTGAAGAGATTCGCTCCACCAAGATACCCGATATTCAAAGAGAGTCTTTTTAAGTGTATCTACTCGACACGAACACTCTCATCTATTTTTTCAAAGGAGAGGGCCAAGTGGCACACCATTTATTTTCCCACTCCCCCTCACAAATTGCAATACCATCGATTGTCATCTATGAACTCGAAGTAGGTATTGCCAAATCAACCTCTCCAAAAAAAAGACAAGAACAACTAGCCTCTCTTATCCAAAATGTCACCCTCATCCCTTTTGATCTTGAAGAAGCACGTGCCAGTGCAAAAATTCGTGCTAATCTTGAGCGTATCGGCGAACCGATAGGTCCCATAGATACATTAATAGCTGGATGTGCCCTTGCGCATCACTATACTTTGGTTACTCGAAATTTAAAAGAGTTTGAAAAAGTCAAAGGATTAAAAACCGAAAATTGGTTTTGACCACCCCTTACCTCTTCCTCCACACCGACATTTGTGAAACCGTGTGCTGAAATTTACGTGCTGTTTCACGAATGACAAACGGGATATCTTCAGTGGCTACAAGCTCAAAATTTTTGTCTAAACTCTTTTGTAACCCATCCAATGATGAGACTTCCACTCCATTTTCATCCATATATCCCCCTAACCAGAACTGCTTTTGAGTATACTCTTCTCTCCACGTGTAGGGAGATGTCAAGACCAAAATTCCGCCTTCGCTGAGTCGTTCATGAATCATGTTCAAAAACAGTTGCGGCTGGTATAATCTGTCGATGAGATTAGTTGCCATGACTAGATCATATCCGCCAAACTGTGTCTCCAAATCACACGCATCCCCTTGAAAAAACTGCGCTTTAACACAGGTATCTCTAAAAGCATACATGGTCATATCAACAAGAACTTGCTTTTTTAACTCCCCTTCCCCGTTTTGAGCGTAAGCAATCTCCCCTTTTTCACGAAGCTCTACTGCTGCATCCACAAAGGCATGAGAATAATCGACACCATCGACATGGTCAAAACCAAGCGTAAGTTCAAACGATGCACGCCCTGTTGCACACCCCAGATCAAGAGCTTTTTGTTGTTGTGTCCCTTTGGAATATCCTATCGCTTTGTGTGCGCACACTACCGCAAAATTTTCCACCCCAAAAATCTCATCTCCATATTGAAAATCCAAATATTGGGAAACAAGCTCGTTTGTTTCATAGATATTCTCCGCCATTAGTTGACCCCTTCACGCAACAAAGGCAAGGTATCCAGCAAACCATCACAATAGTCCCACTGCTCTAGCGTCTCTTTCCACTCTTGCGGTATCGCATTGACACCAAAATGTGCCCCCAACACCATCCCAATAGCAATAGCACGAGACGCATTATCTCCACCTACCATAGCATTGGCTTGCAACGCTTTTTTCAAACCATCTTGGGCATTAGCGTATTTGAGGATAAAATAAACTGCCCCCGGAAGAGTTCCCTCGGTGGGACTGGCTTTACCTACTTTGATGGGCTCACTTCGTCCAATATCCCACAATCGAGCCATACTCGTTAACGCCAAATCATCCACAAAACGCTCCTTGGAAAGCGCAGAGTCTTCATCCGTTGCTTCGTGAAACTTGGCAATAGCCTGTGCCACCTTACTCTCAAAAAACCCTCCCATCTGTATAGCGACAGACTCTATGGCATCTTGAGGTGTATCCCCATGAATCACACGATGTGTCACACGAGCAAAAAACTCTCCACCCCCTAGCGCTTCGGCGTTTCTATGGGTAAACATACACGCACGAGCCACGCTTGCCAGTTCTTCTTCATCATCATAATATCCATGTGCTGCTACGTGTCGTATCGCCATAGCATTGGAAATCCCTCCTAAACGCTCAACACTC
>CAMBHX010000122.1 GCA_945867285.1 Sulfuricurvum sp. IAE1 | reverse complement strand
ACGTCTTTGACATCTCCACGTAAAACCCCACCTTGGATCGCAGCACCAGCAGCTACAACTTCATCAGGATTTACCCCTTTGTTGAGTGTTTTACCGCCGAACTCATCGGATACCATTTTTTGAGCGATTGGCAAACGAGTTGAACCACCTACCATAATAACTTCATTGATCTCATTGTTGCTCATCCCAGCATCTTTCATCGCTGTTTTGATATGAGAGATAGTCTCTTTAACAAGAACATCAATCATCCCTTCAAATTTTGCACGAGTCAATTTAACTACTAAGTGTTTTGGTCCCGTAGCATCTGCTGTGATAAATGGCAAGTTGATCTCAGTCTCTTCTGCGCTTGAAAGCTCTTTTTTAGCATTTTCAGCGGCATCTTTAAGACGTTGTAGTGCCATTTTATCCGCTTTGAGATCGATTCCGTGGTCGGATTTGAACTCAGATGCCAGGAAGTCAACGATTTTGTTATCAAAGTCATCTCCACCCAAGAATGCATTACCGTCGGTTGAAAGAACTTCAAAAGTCCCCTCAGAAATTTCAAGAACCGTAACGTCGAATGTTCCGCCCCCTAGATCGTAAACAAGAACTTTTTCATCCCCTTTTGAATCCAAACCATAAGCAAGTGCAGATGCTGTAGGCTCATTGATGATACGTAGAACGTTCAATCCTGCAATGGTTCCTGCTTCTTTGGTCGCTTTACGTTGTGCATCATTAAAATACGCAGGGACAGTGATAACCGCATCGGTTACACTTTGACCCAAATATGACTCTGCATCCGCTTTGAGTTTAGACAAAATTTTTGCCGAAATCTCTTGTGGTGTATAGACTTTACCTGCAACATCAACCGCAGCCATACCATTTTTATCAACGATTTTATAGGTTACTTTGTCATGAGCCTCTTTGGCTTTTTCTTCGTTCATCATGAGACCCATGATACGCTTGACAGAATAAATAGTTTTGTCAGGATTAGTGATCGCTTGACGTTTTGCCGGATCACCTACCAAAATTTCACCCTTATCTGTAAATGCCACTACGGATGGAGTGGTGTTTTTTCCCTCTTTATTGGGGATAATTTTAGCTTCTCCACCTTCGTAGACAGCAACACATGAATTTGTAGTTCCTAAATCGATTCCAATTACTTTTGACATATTATTTCCTTGTTGTTTATTTTATTTAATTAATTTGCTATAACAACCATTGCATCACGCAATGTTCGCTCTTTGTATCTAAAACCTTTTTGGAAAGTATTTACGATCTCACCGCTTTGGTGAGCGTCACTGTCCACACGCTGCACTGCATTATGAATGTCCGGATTGAACGGCTCACTCTCATCAACGGCAGTAACACCATGTTTTTCCAGAACACTCAGCAACTGTTTCATGGTGAGCTCAACACCCTCTTTGAGTTTTTCAAGCAACACGTTCGCGTCAGCTTCGATGGCTGTAGCACCTATAGCCATCGAAAGTGAATCCACAACGGGAATCAAATCTTTGGCAAATTTTTCGTTGGCATATTCCAAGGCGCTGTATTTCTCACGTTCTAGTCGTTTTTTGATATTATCAAAATCAGCATGTACTCGAGCATACTTATCATGTAAGGACGCTAATTGAGATTGAGCGGTTTCTAATTCACTGAGTGGTTCAGCTACAGATTCATCCTCTTGCGTCAAGACGACTTGCTCTTCACTTTGCACTTCTTCATTTATCTCTGTTGACATAATTTATAAAGCTCCTTTGTTGAAATCCAGCGATATTATAATACATTGAGTCACTTGTTGTCAATAGATGTATGAATATTTTAAGTAAGAATAGTTTAGTCTTTTACTATCAACTTTAAAAATGGTAATAAAACGCTATAATACAACTACTCTAAGAATAAAAAAGAAATTTTATGAAAAAACCGCTTCTTGTCGCATTTTTGGCACTGTGTGCTTTTTGGATATGGATGACACCTCCACCATTGGGAATTACACTTCAAGCGTGGCACTTGTTTGATCTATTTTTGATTACCATACTCACTATATTGTTTAATCTTTTTCCTGTCATCACCGCTTCGATTATCGCTCTTGCTGTCTCTGTACTGGGAGGATTGATTGAGCCAAAAATTGCTTATTCAGGGTTTTCAGAGAGCTTTATTCTGCTCATCGTAGCAGCATTTTTGGTCTCTCATGCAGTTCATACATCGGGACTGGGAAAACGTATTTCGTTACATATTATCAAAAAATTCGGGAAATCGACGTTAGGCCTTGGTTATAGTCTGGTTGCTACCGATATTCTCATCTCTCCTGCTTTTCCCAGCAACACAGCTCGTTCAGGTGTTTTATATCCGATCGTATTTGATTTGGCACACAACAGCGGCTCCAAAGTAGCTGATAATACCCAAGCCAAAGTCGGCAGCTATTTGATGATGGTGTCGATGGCGGGTATCACGATCTCATCGGGATTTTGGCTCACGGCGATGGCAGCCAATCCATTAGGTGCATCGATTGCTGCAACTATGGGGATCACTATCACCTTTGGGTCGTGGTTGGCCATGTCTATCGTCCCCTCACTCATAGCATTTGCAATTATTCCTTGGGCGCTGTATAAAATTTTCCCTCCCCAGCTCAAAAATACTCCTGATGCTCCTCAAAATGCTCAAAAAGCGCTTGAAAAAATGGGAAAAGTATCCCGAAATGAGTGGATTACGGGGGCAGTTTTTCTAACTATGTTAACATTGTGGTCACTCTCTGGGCTCTATCCCTTTATCGATAAAACGGCTGTGGCATTTGGAGGTTTGGGGATTTTGATGGTCACTGGGGTGTTTGCGGTTAAAGATATAAGAACGCAAGGTGAAGCACTTAGTACACTATTATGGTTTGCGATTTTATTTGTTCTTAGTACCGAACTCGTACGTTTAGGGTTTATGAGTGCGCTTGCCAATCATTGGGTAGGCTATTTTGATGGGATGTCATGGATGATGGTTTATATACTGCTTATCACTGTTTATGTATTCATTCACTACTTTTTTGTCTCACAAAGCGCCCATATGCTGGCACTCTTTGGACTATTTCTCTCCATAGGGATACAAGCGGGGGTAGATGGGACGTTGTTAGCTATGATGCTCTTACTTGCCACCAACTTTAACGCTATTATCACCCCGCAAGGCTCATCAGCTAATGCTATTTATCTCAGTAGCGAATATATCATAGCACGTGATGTCTATATTTATGGAGGAGCGGTTACGTTGCTTAATTTTATTATTTATATGGGAGTCGGAACGCCGTGGATACTGCTCATCAAAGCCTAGAAGAGGTCAGCGTACCTCTCCAGACCTCTCATAGAGATCGTATCGCCCCTTTTACTCTTTTTATATTGATTATTGGTGCCATTGTTACTCTTGTTTATATTGCTCTTTTTACATCCTTTGGAAATTCTAAGGTCTCAAAATATATTGAGGGTGAACTTTCAAGCCTCTTAGGATGTCCTGTTACGGTAAGTGTATTTAGCCTGACTCCTCAACAACTTACCTTCGCAGCTTATGATGAGCACAACAATGCTGTTCACGTAAAAAGCCGTTTTCATCTATTTCCACTTTCGATTGATGGAAATTACTCAGTAAACTTTCCTTCTCACATGAATCCCCTAGAGGCTCCAGTCCAATCCGTTGGAACTATTGTGGGTAGTTATCATCGCTTCTCTCTTATCGGAGATGCCAAAATTTTTATGGGCGTTGTTAATTATGACTTGACTCTTGCTTCTCTCAAGCCCCGTAATGCGAACCTCTCTATCAATCATTTGAATTATTCCAATCTTATGAAATATTTAGAGTATCCCCATAATAGTGATACGGTTGTCGATGGTAATATTAGCATTGGTGGAATTGACACTCGTAATATTACTATAGAAGGATTTTTGAATGCCAAAACTACCCGTTTTAGCCCCTGTGCTCTCAAAGAAGATGATAATGAAAGTTTCGATTTTTGGGAATTATTAGCAGATAAAAATGGGAAAATTCAACCCTTCAAAATTCTGGCTTCGCTGGATGCACACGTTGATGAACTGGGAATATTGGAGCAATTTGTTTCTTACCCTCTACGTACACCCGCCACTGCACGTGTGAATCTGTATGGAACGCAGCACGTACTTGATGCCGATGTAATTGGACAGGTTGCAAAGGGCGACCTGAAAGCCTCATTGAAACTCCATAGACTAAAACCGTACGCATTAAATGGAAGATTGCATTCTATTGATGCTTTGACACTATTTTCACTTCTCTCGCTCCCGCAACCTATAAGTGGAAAACTAGGCGGGACATTAACATCTGATTTCACTACCACCAAGCTTATGCTTGTTATAAAAGAAGGTCAAACCAACCCTCAAGTTTTTAAAAAATATTATGGAATCATACAACCTCTGATGCGCTTTGAAGCAGATTTTTCAACAAAAATTACTCCAAACTCTACCCAAACTAGGGGCATATTTACTTCGGATTTGATACCATTGGCCATAGATGGCTCACCTGCACATGATGTGATGTTAAGAGAGTTGTTGAGACAGATCAGGAGTAAGGGGCTATAATTTTTAAGGAACCCGTATGAGAGCTTTTTTCACGTCGCTTAGACGAACAAAACTAAACCCACGATTTTCCAGATATAAAATCCCATCAGCTACCCCTTCACGTGTCCCTGATTCTGGATGGTTCATGTGCAATAATATAATATCCCCGTCTTTGGCACTGGAAAGCTGAATGGCTACTTTTTGTGCACTAAATGTAGCACCTGCATCCCCAAGAACAGTGTAGCCAGCGATTTCCATCCCTAAATCACGCGC
>CAMBHX010000121.1 GCA_945867285.1 Sulfuricurvum sp. IAE1 | reverse complement strand
AATAAAGACTTTATCCATCTTACAAGCCCAAGCTTCAAGCCTCGCAACCTCCCACCTCTAGACACCGATGAAGCGCTGTATGGGATCTTGGACAAGCAAGATGTGATTATATATCACCCTTTTGAAAGCTTTGAACCCGTAGTACGTCTCATTCAAACTGCCGCCAAAGACCCCGATGTTGTTTCTATCCGAATGACACTTTATCGTTCAGGCTCCAAATCGGTTATCGTACAATCGCTCATCGCTGCAGCTGAATCGGGTAAACAAGTGACCGTTATGGTGGAACTCAAAGCCCGTTTTGACGAAGAGAACAATCTCATCTGGGCAAAAGCTCTTGAAGCGGCTGGCGCGCATGTCATCTATGGTATCACAGGACTCAAAGTTCATGCTAAAGCTGCTCTTATCACGCGACGTGTCGATGGAAAACTCAAGCAATACGCCCATCTTGGTACTGGTAACTATAATCCATCAACCGCCACTGTCTATACTGATATCAGCTACATGACCTCAAATGATGCTATAACTATCGATTTGACTCGTTTTTTCCACTTTCTCACAGGGTTTAGTAAAAAAGGGAAGCTTAATGAACTCTATATGGCACCCACCCAAATCAAACCCAAAGTCCTCTCTCTCATCCACAACGAAACACGTATGGGCTCCGAGGGACATATCATTGCCAAAATGAATGCTTTAGTGGATGATGACATTATCAAAGCACTCTACAAAGCATCCCAAGCAGGAGTCAAAATCCAGCTCATTATTCGTGGAGTATGTTGCTTACGCCCTGGAGTTCCGGGAATCAGTGACAATATACGTGTGACCTCCATTATCGGAAAATATCTCGAACACGCCCGCATTTATTATTTCAAACACTCAACACCCCAAACTTACATTAGCAGTGCAGACTGGATGCCTCGAAATCTTTTACGTCGCATTGAACTTCTGACTCCTATCAGCGGTGAAGAATCGAATGCGAAATTGCTACAAATCCTCCAGCTTCAACTCTCGGACAATACCTTGGCGCACGAACTGCAAACCGACGGAACCTACATAAAAATCCAACATGAAAGCAGCAGTGTCATAAATTCACACCAAATTGTTGAAACCGCTACCAACAAAGTGTATAATTCGGCTAAAAAACAAGCTCCCAATTACATGCAGCAACTCACGTCACGGTTGTTTAAAGAGAGCTAAACCAAGGAAATAATTATGCTCTACAACTACCAAAACTACTCTCCAAGTCTCGGAGAGCGAACATGGATTGCCCCATCAGCGGACGTAATCGGTCGTGTTGAGTTGGGGGAAGATGTAAGTATCTGGTTTGGTGCAGTCGTGCGAGGTGATGTCCATTTTATCAAAATCGGTGATCGTACCAGTATCCAAGATCTCAGCATGGTTCACATCACTCACCACAAACGAGATGATATGAGTGATGGTCATCCCACCACCATCGGTAACGATGTCACCGTAGGTCATCGTGTGATGCTGCATGGCTGTACCATCGAAGATGCCTGTCTAATCGGTATGAGTGCAACTATCCTCGATGGTGCCGTGATTGGAAAAGAGTCCATCGTAGGTGCCGGAGCTCTCGTCACGAAAAATAAAATCTTCCCTCCACGCTCTCTTATCATGGGAAGTCCTGCAAAAGTAGTTCGAGAACTCACCGACGATGAAGTCGCTGAACTCTATGCCTCTGCGAAGCGCTATGTGAGTTTTAAAGAGAACTACCGTATAACCAATGGCTGAATTCAACCTCATTATTGCTGCTGATATCCTCGGTATAATCGCTTTTGCACTCAGCGGATTTTTGGTCGGGGTACGGCACCGGCTTGATTTGCTTGGGCTTATCATTGCAGCGTCTATTACTGCATTGGGTGGTGGCGTTGTACGTGACGTGATACTTGACCGCACACCGTTTGCTTTTAATGAATATTACCCCGCCATTACCGTTTTTGCCACTATCTTTATCGCCTTTTTGTTTCGCAATAAATTACGTCACGAAATAGAGCGTCAATGGCTTTTTGTCATATCAGACACCATTGGACTGGTCGCCTTTAGTATCACGGGTGCGCTACTGGCTATTGATGCACACTTCAACTTTTTTGGCGTTATAATACTGAGCTTTCTAACTGCTGTTGGAGGAGGTGTATTACGTGATACCATGATCAACCAAGTTCCCTCAGTACTAATCAGTGATTTTTACGGTTCTATCGCTCTCATCGTCGCACTTTTACTTATTATCTTCAATGCTCTTTGGAATCTCAATACCCTAAGCGTTCCATTGATTGCTAGCTTCGCTATCACCTTACGCCTCCTAGCCTACGCTAAACAATGGCATCTACCAACACTGGAAATCAAATGAAGTTATTTTGGAAAATAATCACTATTTTATTGGTACTTGGTGCTTTGGATATTGGGCGATATTTTATTTACCCAAACATCTCCTCACTCAAAAACAACAATCCTATCCCTACTGCGTTTATGGAATATCGACAAGAACAATGGGAAAGCGAAAATACAGATAAAGAAATTACCCAGAAATGGGTAAAAATGTCTCGAATATCCCCCAATGTTATCAAAGCTGTCCTTATTGGCGAGGATGATGGATTTTGGAAACATGATGGATTTGATGTCAAGGGGATGGAAAACGCTATCGAGCGAAGTATCAAGAAAAAAACACTGGCAGGTGGAAGTACCATCAGCCAACAGCTCTCAAAAAATCTTTATCTCTCTCCCAGTAAAAATCCTGTACGAAAGATCAAAGAAGCTATCCTTACATGGCGTATCGAAAAAACTCTCTCCAAGCGTCGTATTTTGGAGATTTATCTCAATGTCGCTGAGTGGGGTGATGGGATTTTCGGGATCGAAGCTGCTGCGCGGCATTATTACCATAAAAGCGCAAAAAATCTTACAGCACGTGAAGCTTCTAGGCTCGTCGCTGTTTTACCCAATCCAATAAAATACAATCCTACTGGAAATCAAAAATACGTCAAAAACCGTGCCCGTATTATCTATAAAACCATGAAACGCCGAGGAGTTATTCAGTCCATGTATACAGAAGTGATGACCCCTGTAAAAGAAGATGGCATACCAAGTACTGAAGAAAATGGTTCTACTACATCACTTTTTGAAGCGGCTGATATGCAAGAACAATCCCCAAATAATGCTCCCACTGAAATGCTAGAAGAACCCTCAGTATTCACGGAAACAAACGTGAGTCAATAACGGTAAAATCTCTACTTTCTTGGCTTAGCGTACAGTATTATCTGGAATATTGGTATCGACTTCTCCCGCTTCAAGCCCTATCCTGGCTTCTCTTGCAAGGTTTTCATAGTGTTCTCGAAATAAGTCAATCTCACTTTCATCCAGCTCTTCCAAATCCAAAAGAGCATTATGCGCACCTTGCGTTGCACGTATGAGTTCATCTAGCTTTACTTGCATCGCTTCTGTATCACGGTTTTGGGTATTTTGAATAACAAATACCATAATAAATGTAATAATCGTCGTAGTGGTATTGATAACAAGTTGCCATGTATTACTAAAATCAAAGAAGGGTCCACTCACCAACCAAAGCAATATCATCATAATTGCCAATATAAATGTAAATGATTTACCCGTTAATTTAGCAAAATTTTTAGTAAAATGGGCATACCATGCCTGTGAACTCATAACGCTCTATCTTCAAATATTCTAATTCGGGTCAAAACACCCCATGCGATCAACGAAGACACAGTGATTACATAGGCTGGCGCATAAGGATTATGACTAAATTCTACCAATGATGTCATCAATGCTGGCGTAATACCTCCAACCAGTCCTGCTGCTGAACCTAAAATGAGTGCCGTGAAAGATGCTCGGTATCCGTGGTATTCTAATGCATTAACAACACTGGAAAATATAGGTGATTGATAGGCACACAATAGTACAACCACTGCAGATGTTGCAACCAGTGCTCCATAAAATCCTCCATGAACCATGGCATACATCAGTGGGAAAATACTAACAGCA
This sequence comes from Sulfuricurvum sp. IAE1, assembly GCA_945867285.1. GTDB lineage: Bacteria > Campylobacterota > Campylobacteria > Campylobacterales > Sulfurimonadaceae > Sulfuricurvum. The sequence continues at coordinate 842 of CAMBHX010000121.1, read as the reverse complement.
GTTGCCAATGCTGCCACTCTCATCACACGCAAAGAGCCAAACCTATCTGCTACCATCGCCATCAATGGAATGAATATTACTCCCAAAACAATCGAAAAAGTATTAATATGCCCAGCATCAATTTTGGAAAGACCGGCACTAGCTTCAAGCCAGTGAGGAAGATAAATAAAGAGTGTGTAATACACCATCCAGACGACCGAAGCCACGACCAAAAATTGCCCAAACAATTTTTTGTGATGTCTGAATATCTCAACAATTGGAATGGATGTATCCTCATGTGCATGGTAATTATCAGTGAGATTTCGACGTAAATACAACCCCGCACCTGCAATGATAATACTTAACAAAAACGGAATTCTCCACCCCCATTCGCCCATCGCATCTTCACCTAAATACCAAAGCAATCCACCACATAGACCCGAGCCCAATGCCATCCCGATTTTTGCCCCCACTGAGACAAAAGAGCCGTAAAGGTTTTGACGATTAGGACTAGATTGCTCTACAAGATACACAATCGAACTAGCATACTCACCGCCAACCGAGAGCCCTTGAATCATTCGTAATACAACCAATAATATCGGTGCCATGATACCAATTTGTGTGTATGTCGGCAAACATCCGATGAGAAAAGTGGGCAATGCCATCAGCACCAACGATGCCATAAGAGCATATCGTCTCCCCACTCTATCACCAATATGACCAAAAATAGCTGCTCCTAATGGACGCATAATCATTCCAGCAGCAAATGCGCCAAATGAACCTAAAAGCGACAGAAAAGGGTCATCGGAGGGGAAAAAAAGTTTCCCCATCATTACCGCTAAAAATCCTATAAGGGCAAAATC